>JBAXOR010000095.1:0-5329 GCA_037133155.1 Chrysiogenales bacterium
GTCAGACATGCGCGACATCAACGAAAAAGCCGCCGCCGGCCATCGTCAATCCCAACTGGCCCTGGAAATTTTCGCCTACCGCATCAAAAAGTATATCGGGGCTTACATCGCCGCCATGAACGGGATAGACCTGATCATTTTCACAGCCGGCATCGGCGAACGGGGTTGCCTGGAAAGACAAATGATCATGGAAAACATGGAATCTCTCGGCATCATTTTCGATGCTCAGGCTAACCAGAAGGCCTTTGGTAAATTCGGCATTATCACGACCAATAAATCAAAGGTTTGCGTGATGGTCATCCCAACCAACGAAGAGCTGGAAATCGCCGAGCAGACCATGAAAGTAATCTCGGATAGCCCAAAATAAGTAAAGCACTGCCCGGCAGACAATTCCCTTAATTTCGTATCGTTTTAAAACCTGCCTCAGTTTGCCACTGCTATCAAAAATTGCTATAATTAACATAAATGAGAAGGCTTCTTTTTATTATTTTGTTATTATTAATGGTGCGCACTTCCCAGCCATCCAAAGCCTCCGCTTTAGGGCTAAATACCGACCAGCAGAAACTTCCGGATACAGCAGTTCCTGAAAAATATGACCGCTATCCGGACAACGAAGATGAAATTTTTTCTACCACCTACGAACGGGAACTGCTTTCGCGTAAAATCTTTAAAAAATCCCTGCCGCCCTTGTCCCGAAAAGAAAACATCTGCTGGGCTTTCAAGACCGCCAAGGCTAATACTTTTTTATGATCAAAAAATATCCATGGCATTTCATCTTTGCCTTGTTTATCCTCATCAGCTTGACCAATATTTTTCAAAAACTGAAATGGAGCACTGCTTCCGACAATATTATCTGGGAAAACACCGAAAAAGGCTTGGTTTGTCTTTCAGCAACCCAAAATAGTCCAATTAAACCGGGCGATATCCTTCTGGCTGTCAACAAATTCACGATAAACCACAAAATCGATTTGCTGCGTTCAATAGAACAAAGAAATTACTGCCGCTATGAAATCGAAAGTCAGGGCATTCTGAAAAATGTCGGCATCGATATCAACCCGGTCTTCACTCCATTTTCTTATTATATCCTGGTTTTCGTCGGCATTCTTTCCATCTTACTGACCCTGGGCATACTCAATATTCATATCAAACAAGAAACGCTTTTCCCGCCGCCGCAAATTTTTTTCATTCTCAGCTTGAGCCTATCCGGTTTTCTGATATTTTCACCCAGCGGTGATTACGGAGTCAGCGACTTCATTTTTTTGACCCTGGATACAATTTGTTACATTTTTTTTCCGGCGGTTATGCTGCAATATACACTGCAGTATCCGCTCAGGACCAAAATCTTCAAAAAATTCAGCTCCCGTTTTCGTTATCTGATTATTTACGTGCCCCCGTTCAGTATCCTGTTATTAAATCTTTACTACATCCTGCGAAATATATTCAACCCCGACCCTGAAATCCTGACGACCATCATCAACCATTTCCGCGCTATTGCCCAAAAATATTTCGCCTTGTACCTGTTTTTAGCCTGGGGAACCATCATCGCCTCCACACTGACCCTGATACTTAAAAAAAAGCAGAAACGCTATCTGTTCCCGCTGATCGGCATATCCCTGAGTTTCATTCCCTTGCTGCTGCTTACTTTTTCGCAGGACGTATCTCCCCACCAAATCTCCGCTATCGCTTACCTGAGCATGATTTTTTTGCCATTCCTGCCTTTGAGCCTGGTCTACTTCCTGGCCCACAAAAGGGTAACCGACATTGAGAATATCATTAAAAAAACCATTTCCATTTCTTCGCTGTTTATTTTTATTTTCGGCATATACCTTTTCCTGGGCTTGAGCATTGAACAAAACAAGCTGCTGGGAATTTTCTGGTCCATTGCCGCTATATTGATGGCCGGGCTGTTGTTCAAGCCTCTGGAAAGCACCATTCAGAAATTTATTGAAAAAATATTCTATCGTGAAACATTCAATTTCAAGCGCAAGCTGAAGGAACTTGAGTCCTCGATCAGCACCCAGAGAGATTTGCATTCATTGTCAATAAATTTTCTGGAAATCATCACCCGTGGATTTCAACTGCAAAACTGCGCTTTGTTAATCCACTACAAGAATACTATGTTTTATTTACTTCCCGGGCGGACACGTCTTTTTTTGACTCGGCCATTTCGTGACGCCGTGCGCAGCCAGGAAAGCGTTATTTTTCTTTCCGAGCAGGAATTTAAAACCAAATTTCCCCTCGATCAGGCGGCGCTGCAGCAAAATAAATTCTTCCAGTTTCTACCGTTGAATATAAGCGACAGGCTGATAGGCATAGTGGCCATGGGAAGAAAAACCAACGACACTTATCTGACCGTTGAAGATCTGGAACTGATGTCCAGTATTTCCGCTCCTCTGGCTTTATCAGTAGAAAACGCTTTTCTTTATTCCCGCCTGGAAACCCAGTTGACCGAGTTGAACCTGTTGAAGGAATTCAATGAAAACATCATTGAAAATATCAATCTCGGTATTATGGTCGTATCCCGCCTAAATCAGGTACAAACCTGGAACTACTTCATGGAAGACCGCTTGCAAATAAAGAGACAGAAAGCGCTCCATAAAAAAGCCGCCCTGGTCTTGGGAGAGGAAGTGTGGAGCAGTATCCAACCCAGCCAACCAGGAACCCATACATTACGCAATGTCAAGGTTTCCAGTCAGAGCGTCGATTCCATTTATGACGTATATATTTCCCCATTAAAAAATGAAAGCGGCAATATTTCGGGCCGGATATTCGTATTTGAGGATGTCACCGAAAAAATCAACATCCAAAATCAATTGATCACCTCGGAAAAAATGGCTTCAGTGGGCTTGCTTGCGGCCGGCATAGCTCACGAGATCAACACCCCCTTGACCGGCATTTCTTCTTACTGCCAATTTTTGCTGGAAAACCCGAATGCCGCGGATAATCAGGAACTTGTCTCGAAAATGCAAGACCAAGTGCTGCGGGCGAACAAGATCATCCGCACCCTGTTGGATTTTTCTCGCCAGAAAGGCCAGCAGCCTTTACCTATTAATTTGAACAAGGTGATCGATGAAAGCCTGGCCCTGGTCGGACATAAATTAACAAGGAAAAATATCGTTTTTACCAAAGAAGTCAATTTTCAGAAAAGTTTCCATGGTTTTTCCACCCGTTTGCAACAGCTCTTCATCAATCTCTTCATCAACGCCATTGACGCCATTGACGGCGAAGGTGTAATATCAATACATGGTGAAGAGACCAGCGAACAAATCACAGTTCGCTTCAAAGATAACGGCCGCGGTATCAGAGAAAAACTTCTGGAAAAGATATTTGACCCGTTCTTCACTACTAAGGAAATTGGCAAGGGCACCGGACTGGGGCTTTCCATTGTTTATAGCATTGTCAAGGAGCATTATGGAAATATCGAAGTGCACAGCAAAATCGACCATGGAACAACGTTTATCATTACTTTTCCCGTGCAAAGTCCCTTAAGGAGCATAAGTCTATGAAAAGAAAAGAAATCCATCTGGTCGATGACGAAAGCATCATTCATGATATTTTCAAAAAAATCTTTCCTGAAGCGGAATATGAGTTGCATATTTCCGAAAACAAGTCCCAGGCTAAAACAAACCATTCTGCTGATGTAGACGTGGTCATCATGGACCAGATGATCCCAGGCAGCTCTGGGTTGGAGATCTTCAAAGAATTGAAAAAAGATGACCCCGAAATCAAGGCTATTTTTTTAACCGCTTTTGGGACGATTGAAGCGGCGATCGAGGCCATCAAACACGGCGCCGTGGACTATCTGCAAAAGCCGTTCAACAATATCGAACTCAAGCACAAGGTGGACCGTGTCATCAAGGAAAAAAAACTGAACCGGGAAAATACGCAGCTGAAAAAAACACTCGGCGACCGGTTTTCCTTTGACAACATCATCGGCCGCAGCCCGCTGCTGAAAAAGATATTGAATATCGTGGAAAACGTGGCCGATTCCAATTCCACCGTTTTAATCACCGGTGAAAGCGGCACCGGAAAAGAGTTGATCGCCAAGGCCATTCACTTCAACTCCAACCGCAAAAACATGCCTTTTTCACCATTCAATTCGAGCAACATCCCGGCCACCTTGTTTGAAAGCCTGCTTTTCGGCTATAAAAAAGGTGCCTATACCGGCGCGGTCAGCGATAAAAAAGGGATATTCGAGGAGGCGGACGGCGGCACCATCTTTTTCGATGAAATCGCCAACCTGACTTCGGAAACTCAGGCCAAGATTTTGCGCGTTCTCCAGGAAAAGGAGATCCAACCCCTGGGCAGTAACCAGATAAAAAAAGTAGATGTACGAATTTTGGCGGCCACCAATACCGATTTAATGACTAAAGTGAAAAGCGCCGAATTCCGGGAGGACCTTTATTATCGACTGAATATTATCAACATCCATCTGCCCCCTTTACGCGAACGCAAAGAAGACATTCCCATTTTAGCAGAATCTTTCCTGAAAAGATTCTGCCGCGAAAATAAAAAACCCAGCAAAGGAATGAATGAGAAGTTTTTGAAACAGCTGATGGAATACAATTGGCCGGGCAATATCCGCGAACTGCAAAATGCGATGCTGCGGGCCGTGCTGCTAACCAATAACGACTTATTGACTCCGGATGCCCTGCCCCAGGAAATATTGAGTAACAAAAGCCAGCAGCAACGGCGGGAAAGGGGTGGTTTCAACGATCAGGTCGACGCCTTCAAACGTCAGATTATCATCGAGACCCTGGACGAAAACAGCTGGATCCAGAAAAAAGCTGCCGCTGATTTGCAACTCAAGCCATCAACCCTTTATGAATTGATCAAAAGACTGGGGATTCAAAAATGAAAGAAATTAAATTGCAAAAATTCCTGCAAAATTGCGGTTTGGCCAGCCGTCGTGATATTCGCCAATGGATCCACGAAGGCAAATTCAAGATCAATCGTCTTACCGTGACCGACCCCAATTTTACGATCAAAATTCCCGGCGATCAGATTCATTTAGGGAAAAAGCTGCTGAAACTCAACATCCAGAACAAAAGCTATTTCATTTTCAACAAACCGGTGGGCATTGTTTCCACCCTGAATGATCCACAGGGGAGATCCACCATCAGCTCATTCATCACCCGCATCAAGGAGAGGGTCTACCCGGTGGGCAGGCTCGATTACAACTCCGACGGCCTCATGCTGCTGACTAACGACGGCGACCTGGCCAATTTCATCATCTCGGCCAAGAACCAGGTACCCAAAACCTACCTGCTGAAAGTCCAAGGGGATATAAGCGCAGCGACGCAAAAAAAACTGGAAAAAGGAGTATTCC
>JBAXOR010000096.1:0-5302 GCA_037133155.1 Chrysiogenales bacterium
AGGAGCAAGCAATAAAGGATAACCTGCAAGTCAAGATCGGCCGCTTCCCTTACGCCGCCGGTTCGCGGGCCAACGCCATCGATGAAAAAAACGGTTTGGTTAAAGTAATCGCCGACATGGAAAACACCATCCTGGGCGCCCACATCGTTGGGGCTGAAGCGGGAGAACTTTTACCCTTGCTGACCTATGCCGTGACCCGCAAGCTTAAATGCGACGAATTCAAGGATATTGTATTCGCCCACCCCACTCTGGGCGAGAACCTGTGGGAAGCCATGGGGGAAATAGCCCGGTTTTCGATCCACATCTGAAGTTGCTTTTTAGCTAGCAATCATCTATAATTAGATTAATGAAAAAGGCACTGGGGCTTTTGCTTTTCTTGATCCCTTTCTGGCTGCAGGCCGAGATTTACACCCTGCGCGTCGATGGTCCCATTGATACTTTGCTGGAAGAATACGTGGTCAAGTCTTTCAACAAAATAAAAAAAACCGGCAATGCCAACCTGATCATCATCGAAATGGACACTCCCGGCGGTTACGATACATCGATGCGCACCATCATCAAAACCATGCTGAACTCGGAAATTCCCTGCGCCGTGTACGTTTCCCCGCAGGGCGCCCGCGCCGCTTCGGCGGGATTCTTTATCATGCTGGCCGCCGACATTGCCGCCATGGCCCCGGGCACCAACACCGGCGCCGCTCATCCCGTAGCGGTTACCGGCAGCGATATCGAAAAAACCATGAAGGAAAAAATCACCAATGACGCCGCCGCCTATATCAAGGCCCTGGCCAAAAACCGCCAACGCAATCCCGAAATGGCTGAAAAAGCCGTGCGTGAAAGCCAGTCCTATACCGCCGAAGAATGTCTGAAAAACCAATTGATCGATTTGATCGCTGCCAGCCGTAGCGACCTGATAAAGCAATTGGCTGAAAAAACAATTACGTTGAATAATGGCCGTAAGGTCACATTGAATATTTGGAATGAAAAAACTGTCTTTTTGAAGATGAGCGAACGGCAGAAATTCCTGCGCACGATCACCAATCCCAGCTTGGCTTATTTCCTGCTGATCTTCGGATTGATCGGCCTATTCATTGAATTTACCCACCCCGGCGTGATCATTCCCGGTGTTTTGGGCGGTATAGCGCTGCTGCTGGCATTTCTGGCCTTTCAGATCCTGCCCATAAACTATGTCGGTTTGTTTCTCATCCTCCTTTCCATCGGATTTTTCATTGCCGAAATAAAAGTTCAAGGCTTCGGCATATTGGGGATTGGTGGTATTATAGCTTTTGTTTTAGGATCCATGATGTTAATCAATTCTCCCATTCCGGAAATGAGGCCCGCCATGCCCATGATCTTCAGTTTCGCCCTTTGTTTTGGTTTTGTTTTTCTATTCCTGACCTTTAAAGTCTTTCAGGCCATGAAAAGGAAACTGGATACCGGCCTGGAGGGACTTATCGGAGAAACCGGAGTGGCTAAAACCGATATCGACAACCATTCGGGCAAGGTTTTTGTCCACGGCGAATGGTGGAACGCGGTGGCAGATGGCCTTATTCCCAAGGGCAGCAAGGTTCAAGTGGAAAATATTGAAAATTTACTATTAAAAGTAAAAAAATCAGGAGGTTAAAATGGAAGCAAATGCTTTTTTCAGTCCCATAATCGTCGTGGCCGTTATCGCCATATTTTTTGTTCTGAGCTGGATCAAAGTGCTGAAAGAATATGAGCGCGGCGTTATCTTCCGCTTGGGCCGGGTTTTGGACAAGCCCAAGGGACCGGGATTGATCCTGGTTTTGTCGCCCATTGACAAGCTGGTGCGCATCAGCTTGCGCACCATTGTTTTTGATGTTCCGCCCCAGGATATCATCACCAAGGACAATGTCTCGGTCAAGGTAAATGCCGTGGTTTATTTCCGCGTAGTTGACCCCAAGCGGGCGGTCATCGAAGTCCAGGACTATATGTATGCCACCTCGCAACTTTCGCAAACTACGCTGCGTTCGGTTTTGGGCCAAGCCGACCTTGACGAACTGCTCTCGGCGCGCGACAAACTCAATTCACGCTTGCAGACGATCATCGATGAGCACACCGACCCCTGGGGCATCAAGGTATCCATGGTGGAAATCAAACATGTCGATCTGCCCCAGGAAATGCAAAGGGCCATGGCCAAACAGGCTGAAGCCGAAAGGGAGCGCCGGGCCAAGATCATCCATGCCGAGGGCGAGAACCAGGCATCGGCCAAACTGCTCGAAGCGGCCAACACCATGTCGCAAAATCCTACCACCTTGCAGCTGCGTTATCTGCAGACCCTGGTCGAAATTGGCTCGGAAAATTCCACCACCATTGTTTTCCCCATGCCCATTGATTTGTTAAGAGGCCTGTTCGAAAAAAAATAAATGGAAAAAACTTATTTTAACATCAGGGTTACTTTTGTTCATGTGGTCATTTTTTTAATCGCGGTGATTGCCATCGGTATTTTTCTTTTTTACATGGGTTACCAGGCCGGGCATCGCCTGGGAGATCGACCAGCCGCAATTGTCAATGAAGTCAATCAGAGCGAACCGGCCACCGTCAACCCGGAAAACATGAGCGTGGTCGACGAGAAGCCGATCAAGTCTGTAATCGACAAAGCAAACAGCAAGCAATCGATTCCCGAAGAGATAAAACTGCACGAAAAGCAACTGCCAGGGGAATTGCCACCGGCAGCCAGGAACAATATATTTGCAGATCAGAATTATGCCATTCAGGTTGGTGCTTTCGCCGCTTTTGCCAATGCCCAAAAATACAGTGAAAAATTCGCCAAGCTGGGTTATCAGACCGCAATCATCGTGGAAACCCTTAACAGGAAAAAATTGCATTTCGTCCGGGTTGGCAGCTTTGTTTCCCTGGCCGAAGCCCAGAAGGAAAAAGACAGGCTGGAAAGCCTGGAGAAAAAGAAATTCAAAATAAAAAAAGGAAACTGAACTATAAAATTCTTTTCTTATGGCTGAGCGCAAGTCTGGCATATGGCTTGGCTTTTCCAAAAGCACAACTCGCTTTTTTAGCTTTTGTTTTTTTGGTTCCACTGCTCCTGGCCATCGAAAAGCAAACCAAAGTAAGCACTTTCCGGATATTTTTTTCTTTTGCCTTTATTTCCAATCTGCTCCTTTTATACTGGATCCCGAGGGTAATGGTCCAATATGGCGGTGCGACGGTTATTTTGGGTGTCACCGGCCTGCTATGCCTGGCCGCTTTTTTAGCGCTTTTTTCCGGGCTGGCCGGCATATTAATCAAAAACAAAATGGCTCACAACTCTACCTGGGGAATAATCATTTGGATTCCGCTCATTTGGATTGGCAAAGATTTAGTAATTGAAAAAATTTTCGGCGGTTTTCCCTGGTGCCTGACTGGCTATTCCCAATATAAAAATATTTATTTTACCCAGGTCGCGGAAATCGCCGGTATCCATCTGGTTTCATTTCTAATTATTGTTATCAACGTGCTGCTATATAAACTATTAAAAACAAAAAACAAAAAAATACTCCTTGCCCTTGGGGCTATTTTTTTAATTATTTATGGCAGCGGTTATTGGCTGCTGCAAAGACATGGGCAATTGTCCCGGACAGTTCCCCTGCAGCGGGCCGGGATTATCCAGCCCAATAGCAACCATGATCAGGTTTTTGATTTTGTCAACGTAAAAAAAACCCTGGACAAGCTTTTCAGTGCTTCGCTGGAACTTAAAAAACAGGGAGCTGAATTGGTTATCTGGCCCGAATTCACCGTCCCGATTTATCCTTTACAAACCCCCCATTATAAAGATCAATTTGCAAGTTTCAGCCGGCGTTACGTTCCTTTACTGGCTGGTTTCACCGATTTCCGCAATTCTGATAATGTTTTTAATTCGGTAATGCTCTTTAACGGCAATAAAATCGAAAAATACGATAAGTTCCACCTGACCCCTTTTGGCGAATATGTGTTGTTCAGGCGTTGGTTGTTTTTTGTTAAAAAGATCACCGATCAAATAGGGGATTTTACTTTTGGGAAAAGTTTGCATAATCTAAACTTTGCCGGTCACTGGCTGGCAACTCCAATTTGCTACGAGGTCATTTATCCTGAACTCAGCCGGGATTTGGTGGCCCGCGGCGCCGAAGTAATCGTGACCATCTCCAATGATTCCTGGTTCGGGAAATCAGCGGCCCCCTATCAACATCTGGCCATGGCCGTTTTCCGCAGTATCGAGAATCGCCGTTATCTGCTGCGCTCGACTTCCAATGGTATTTCGGCCTTGGTAGATCCGGCCGGCCGCATTATCTATCAATCACCCCTGCACAAGTCCGACCAATTTTTGGCGTCGTTTCGCTACCTGAAACATAAAACCATTTTTACGCGTTGGGGCTATCTTTTCCCTTATCTTTGCTTTTTGCTGGTTTTGCTGGACTGGTTGTGGACATTAATAATAAAAATAACTAAGCGTTTTCACCAGCCCTGAAGATTATAGAAAAAGTCCCCGGTTGAACCGATCATGCGAAAACGATCGGCCGGAATTTTAATGGACCGGGAAATGCCCATGAAATAATCCAGATTAAACAGGGGGATCAGGGGCAGGGATTCAAGCCAGCGTTCATGGGCGCTCAGATATATCTGCCGCCGTTTTGTTTCGTTCATTTCACGCAACCCGGCTTCAAGGATGGCATCCATTTTCGCATCGGCCAGACCGGCGTAATTAAAATAGCCCGAGCTGGACAAGACATCCTTCATATTCCAATCCATATCCAGAAGAAAAGCCGAAACGGCCAAATCGAAGTTGCCTTGTTTCAGATATTTTAAAAAAGTCTGATATTCGACAAAAACCGGTTCCAATTCTATATTAAACGGCTTCATTTCCTCACAAAAAAACAAAACAAATTGTTTTCGCAAGACCGATTCACTGTTAGCTAAAATTCGCAACCGCCGCTGTTGGGTTAAGGAAATGACCGGCAGCAGTTTGGCATGAACAATAGAGCTTAAATTGAGGAAAGGCGAATGAACTTTTGCCCCGGCGCCATTTAAAAAAGTATCCAGGAAAGGGGAATTTGACAAATGATTGTAGAAAAACTTGCGCAAATTAAAATCAATCAGTGAATTTTTTAGATTAAAAACAAGATAGGTGTAACCAAATTTTCTGTATTTAAGCAGGCTGAAGTATTTTTGCCACTGCGGAAGCTGATTATACGATTGCACGTCATCGGCTTGTACTTCAACCGCGTCCATTTCATTGTTGAGCAATTTCAACGGGCCTTGCCGGGGATCGCCGAGCATTGAATATTTAATTTTTTTAAATGAATTGTGTTTTAAA
>JBAXOR010000097.1:0-5273 GCA_037133155.1 Chrysiogenales bacterium
GTGCCGGTTTTGCTTTTGATCAAGCGGTAGAGGTCCGGGCTGGAAAAAGCGTGGTTGCCGCTGAATTCTACATTCTCTACGCGGGATTTCCGGCCTTCAGTGATAAAAAAATCAATGTCAGCGCGGGTACCGCGGAAACGCGGTTCCAGGCGGATGGCCAGGGGTGAAATTCCCTGATAATAATAAAACAGCTTGAGTACTTCCATATCGACCAGCAGCGAATTGAGCCGCAGCCAGAAAAGTTTGTTGAATATCAAATCGTCGGCGTTGATGATCTCCTTGATTTTTAAGCTGCTCAGCGCCTGATTGCCATGAATGGTGATTTTTCCCAGTCTGTAGCGGCGGTTTTTATGGACGGTGAAAGTGATGGCCTTTATTATACCCTGGGTGGTAATGGTTGAAGTGATTCTGGCATCCAGGTAACCTTCATTTTTAAGATAATTCAACAGGCGCGCCCGGCTTTCTTCTTCGGCCCATTTTTCAAAAACATCACGTTCCCAGATGTTGGCAATCAAAGGCATTTTGGCCGGAATACCCTTGAAAACGAAAATGTATTTGTAACCGCAAACGATGGTGATTTTGATGTCCAGCAGCGAGTGCTGGGGATTGAGAAATTCTTCCTGAATTTTTATTTCCGGGAAATAATACAGCTGCTGCTTCAACAGTTTTTTTGTTTTATCAATTTTCCTGGCGAATTCGGCTGCGGTATAGAAAACGCTGTTCTTGAAGTAGGAATTGATGTTTTTAGCCAGCAGGCCGTCGTTGACGTCGATGGTCAATTTGCGAATTCTGGCGATTTGGCCATAGGCAATGATAAATTTTATGTCGCAACTGCCCTGGTGTTCGTTTAGGATGACTTGCGGTGATATCTGGGCGTTGAAATAACCTTTTGCTTTGAATAAAGTTTGCAGTTCGTTTATGGCTTTAGCTATTTTGTTTTCTTCATATAAATCATTTTTGTGTAGCGAATAAATGGCATCCTGCAACTGCCTCTTGCCGAAGGGATTAAGCGGAGTGAAGCGCAGCGAACGAACTGCAGCTTTGTTTTGCAAGATGAAAAATACATCGATGGTCTTGTTGGCGCGGATTTCAATTTTAGCTTCGATATTGGCAAAAGTCCCGGTTTTGTACAAATTTTCTATGCTGTTACGGATATCCTGATATTTATAAACAGCGCCGCTTTTAATGCGCAGCAAGGGCCGGTAAGGGATGAAGTTCGGGACACTTTGCTGGTTCTGGTTCAGCAAAAAGACCAGGCCGACCGGATAGTTTTGCCAGATGGCGGCGGACCATTGCCGCAGCGGCCAAAACAAGGCCAAAATCAGAAAGGCCAGGCGCATTTTGTTTTGTTGACCCAATTTTTCTTTCATGAAGGGTCAGCGCCTTTTGCGCAGGCGCAGATCAATACTGTACCGGCCTTCTTCATTTTTCATGTAAATCAGCGAAACTGCCGGAGATAGTTGGTACTGCAGGTAATAAATTTCCTGCCTGGTTGTTGACAGGTTGGTCGAATATACGACGATCAGGTTTTTGGTAATTGATGTGCCGATGGTCAGTCGTGATGTGTCGTATGCTGATTGGCTCTTCAACATGGGGTCGATGCGTAGCAAGTTGATGCCTAGCAGCCGGTTGGCCCGATTTTTTATTTCTTTGGCCAACTCGGTGGTGATCAAGGCTGTGCTGCCTAATTGTGAGCTGATTTCTTGTGAGCCTGATCTTTTGAAAGCTTCGCCAAGGGAAACCAGGGCCAGAATGTCCTGGGGCGGCAGCGGCGGGGATGAGACGAGTTCGGGTTTGGCGTGGGATGCTGGGCCCTTGATGTCGAAGCGGATTCGATAATTCTGGATGAAGGTTTCCGATTCGATCGTGATCAGCGGATCGATGTATAAATTATTATTAAAAACCAGCTTGGCCTTGAGCAGGTTGAAGGAACGGTCGGAAAAATGTATTTCGCCCTGATTGCCATCGTAGGTGCCGATCAAAACGGGAAAACCGGCGGTACCGGACAGCTTGAGTTTGAATTTGCCGTTGATGCGGCCTAAAGAATTGTTGATCAGGGTATTTTCGCCATTCATGTTGATATCCAATTGCAGCATCTCACTAATTTTGGACTCGGCGGTCGACAAGTTTGCATGGGTGTTGAAAACGATCGGTTCATCGATTTCCCTCTGCCAGTTTGCCGAAAGAAAATCCAGAGTCCCGGAAAGGAGCAGCTTTTTCGACAGATATTTCAGGGTCAGGTCCACGTTCATATGGCAGGAGACGCGATCCATGGGATACAGAAGCATATTTTTACCTTGGAGGTTCAAGATCAGGCTCTGCAATTTTTTTTGATCAAATACCAGCCGGCCGTTGCCCTCCACTTTGCCGCCGCCCATTTCCCCGCTCAGGGATTGCAGATTGAATTTCATGTTATCAAAGGTCAAGGTGGCCTGAAAATTATCCAGTGAATGGGAAAAGTTTGGCAGGGAGAGTGTCTGGCCAGAAAAAACAGCCACACCGCGGCTGCGCATAGTGCCTTGCTCGCTGGAATAGATCTGCCCGAGCAGGCGCATGGTTCCGGTGTTGTTCTTCCAGGGGACCAGCAGGTTCAAATCCATAAGATTCATATTGAATTGGCCGTTGATGCGGGAATTTTTGCGGCTGATTTCCAGCGTCAACGGGGATATGCCGGCCGGATTGAGCAGTTCACCATTGCTACTGGCGCTGAAATCGCTGAAATCGGTTAATATACTGGCTTTGCCTCTAACGGAAAATTCGCGATCATGGTAAAAGTGAATATTGGCTAGGTGGTAGGAAATTTCCAGCGGGTCTTTCAGGAATTCCCCGCGGCCATCAACCTCGATATCAGCCTGGCCGCTGAATTTGTCATTCAAGCGTCTGATGTCGATATGTTTGATGCAGCCATTGATGGCGAATTTTTTTTGTTGATAATCAATGGCCACTGTGCCACTGGCTTTGCCTCCCTTGTACCCGAATTGGAGATCGCTCAGTTCGATATTGCTCAGGTCGGAACGCAAATCCCCGCTGACCTGGTCAAGCGGGTAGCCCATGAAACGCATTTGCGGAGCCTGGAATGCGCCTTGCAGTAACGGCCGTTTCAGGGTGTGGCTCCTTTGATAAGTGAACGCGCCGGCTATTTTCCCGGATAGCGCGATATTGTTGTTTAAGATCTTCAAAATTTTGCCTGATTCGCCGTGGACATCGAGGAAACGGACAGTGGTGATGCGATCAACAATATCCATTTTTGCCAGCGACCGCAGATCTGGAGCCGAAATATTGAAATCACCCTGGGTATGAAGCGGGTTGATCTTGATGTCTCCCTGCAGGGATTCGATGGCCTGCCCGTTGGCCAAAAAGCGCTGGATAGCAAACTGGCTTTTGCCTTGCCCGCCGCCCCGTTTTATGTTAAGTTCCAGGGAAAATATGCCGTTGCCCTGACTCAGTTTCCATGGCAGCAGATCGATATCAAGGTAAAAGGCCGAATAAGCTGCTATGTTTTCAATGTTTTTCAAAGCCGCACTGATTTTAATGTCCACGGTTTTCTTGTGGGCATCGGTTTGGCCGCTGATGCTCACCTGACCGCCGTTAAACTGCAGTTCCCGGCCCGAAAAAGTAGCTTGTTTCTTCTTTTGATCGCGCTGGAATTCAATGTTTCCCCGGGCCACAAAAGGCAGGGTCAGCGGCCGGGACGGTGAAGCGTCCAGGTTTGCCTGGCCGTTGATGAAGTCAGCATTGATTTTTATTTCACCGCTGCTGATGATCCCGGCCAACGGGGCATCAGCACTGATTGACAAGATATTGGCCATGTAGGCGGCCGGGATGTCGTGGATGGTGATGTCGGTTTCCCCCTCCTTGCTGGTGACTTGCACCCAGCCGCGGGTCAGCGGCGTATCAAAAGCAGCCTCTAGATCTAGATTGCGGCTCTGGTCGTTCCAACTCATATTCCCCGCCAGATTGGAACAGACGTTTTCCATGATTGAACAATAAGGAGAAGTGAAGTCGGCCTTGATCTGTATTCTGTTTTTAACGGTTTTGACAATCTTGGCTTTGGCGTAGGTCAAGCCCTTGACGGCAAGCTCGTCCAGCAGGGGCCGCAGGATGTTTTCCGGATTGCCATGAGCGGAAGCGTTTAAGTAAAAAGAACCGTCTTTTAAAAATCGGCCGTTAAGGTTGAACGTGATATCCTTGGTTTGCCACAGCAGCTGGTTGATTTTCCAGAAAGTTCCCTGCTGGCGGATCTCCGCGTCCAGGTTTCCTTCCAGGGTGACCGGTTTGCCATTTAAGGAAAATATTATTTTTAAATGGGGCGAAGCGAGTTTAAAGGCCAAACCCTCACTGATTGGGCCCGATTGTAAGTTAAAATCTAGCAGCTGCATGGATATGTCCTGGCCTTTGAATTTGATCTCGCCATGGCGGAGATCGATGTGCTTGATAATGAACCCCTGAGCGAAATCGCTGCTGCCGGGATTTACTTCCAGTAAACTGTCAGTGAGCACAAATAGCGGTTTTTCAATGGCAATGTTGATGGCTTTTTTTTTGCTGAATAGGGAGGTGAAGGGCAGAGTAACCGTGATGCCGGAAAAAGAAACCAAGTTTTCATTTTTGATGGGAAAATTCTCAATATTCTTTATTTCCAAACCCAAAGGAAAAAGGGAGAGCTTTAAATCGCTGAACTGAATTTTAAAATTACTGCCGGCATTAATGCTTCGGAAAATGTAATATTTTGCCCCGAAGAAAAGGCCGGCGCAGCCTAAAAGTATAAAAAAAAACCAATGAGGATTTTAAATTTTTTTTTCATCCGTCAGGGTTTAACTTTCCCCCAGTCTTTCAAAAAACGCTCCATGCCGTTGGTGGTCAAAGGATGATTGAGCAGTTGGGCCAAGGTGGCAAAAGGAATGGTGGCCACGGCGGCGCCGATTTTTGCCGCCTGAACGAAATGGAGCGGATGGCGCACCGAAGCCACTATGATTTCGGTGTCTATTCCGTAGTTATCGAAAATATTGGCGATGTCTTCGACCAGTTCCATGCCGTCGCCGGATATGTCGTCGATGCGACCGACAAACGGAGAAACATAGGTGGCACCGGCCTTGGCCGCCAGTAAAGCCTGGGAGGCGGAAAAAATCAGAGTGACATTGGTCTTGATGTTGCGGCCGGCCAGGGTTTTAACCACCTGCAGCCCCTCCAGGTTGACCGGTACCTTGATTACCACGTTAGCAGCGATGGCCGCATATTCTTCGGCCTGGGCGATCATGGCCGCTACCGAGGAAGCC
>JBAXOR010000098.1:0-5259 GCA_037133155.1 Chrysiogenales bacterium
AGCAGCCAGGCCACGATACCGCTCATGCGCTCATACACCACTACCGCCAAAGATGCCGTCATCCCTTGCTCAATATGGCGTGTATCCCTGATCCTGACAACATCGCCGCCGAAACGGGTAGGCAAAAAATGATTGAAAAAAGTCCCCACCAGCAGCGATTGGGTCAGCTGCCGCAGCGAAAAATCGGCTCCTTTTTCATCGAGGATCAGCTTCCAGCGCTTGGCCGAAAAAAATAATCCAAAGCTGTGCAGAGAAAAAGCCAGCAGTACCATCGGCCATGACACATCTTTAAAAACCGCGATGATGTCCTGTGGCCGCGCGCTGTAAAACACAAGGTAGAAAAGCAGGCCGAAGCCAAAAATGAATTTTAACAAAAAAAAGACCGCTTTGCGCTTCATGGATTATCCCGCGGATGAAATTTTTTATAGGTTTTAAGCAAATCGCCGAAATTTAGAGTAGTATATTTTTCGGTAGTAGCCAAATTGGCATGCCCCAACAATTCCTGGATAACACGCAGATTCGCTCCCCTTTGCAGCAAGTGCGTGGCAAACGAATGGCGCAGCAGATGGGGATAGATATGCCTGCTTGAACCGCTCAAGTGCCGATAGACCTGCGGCAAAATACGCTCAACCGAACGCTGGCTGAGCTGTCCGCCCCTGGAATTGACAAAAATCCGTTCCCCTTGATAGCAAAACTCGCTGCGCAAACGCTGCAAATAACGCGCCAAAACCGTAGCCGCCTGTTCATGGAAAGGGACAAGCCTTTCTTTTTTCCCCTTGCCCATTACGCGCACCAATCTTTCACCGAAATGAACATCAACGTTTTTCAATTCGGTCAACTCTGAAATGCGCAGGCCGGTGGCATATAAAAATTCAAAAAGGGCCTTGTTGCGTAATTGTAAAAAAGTTTTTTCGGGCAAAGCGTCGAGAAACTCCAAAATTTCTTTTTCAGTCAGTATCTGGGGGATTTTACGGTCGAGTTTGGGTGTACCGGTGCCGTCCAGAGGATTGCCTTTCAGAATTCCGGTTTTGACCAGGTAGCTGTAAAAAGATTTAACGGCATATATTTTACGGGCTACCGTGGCTTTACTTTTCTTTTGCGCATAAATAAAGGCCAGAAAATCACGGATACTATTTTTATTAACCGGCAGCTTGTTTTTCGTAAAATAGAGACAAAACTGGCGGATATCGATACCATAGGCCTTGATGGTATGCGGGGAATATTTTTTAATTTCCCCTAAATAATCCAGATAATTAGCTAAATTACCGTTTTCTTTATCCATTTTTCCAATTCCAAACAAGCTCTTTCAGCTTTTAATTCCTTCTTTCTTTTTTTTTCGCGGGATTCGACCCCGCTATCGCCGAGCAAACCGAAAGTAAATTTGCTGGGCCGGAAATCATGCCAGTTGGCATTGGCAATATAAGCCAGTAACGATCCTACCGCCGTTGTCTCGGGTAGGGCGGACAAAGGCTGTCCCAATACCGCCTGGCTGGCGAAAATACCGCACACCAACCCCGAACCGACCGATTCCACATAGCCTTCCACCCCTGAAATCTGGCCGGCGAAGTAAATCTGGCTGTTCTTTTTATGCTGGGAAAAATTGTTGATGATCAGGGGGGCATTGATATAGGTGTTGCGGTGCATGCGCCCGAAACGTTCAAACTCGGCATTTTCCAATCCCGGCAACATGCGGAAAATTCTTTTTTGATCACCATGTTTCAAACGTGTCTGAAAGCCAACCAGCTGGTAAAAATTCTTTTTTAAATCGTCCTGGCGCAATTGCACTACGGCATGGGGTCGCCGCTGAGTGCGCGGATTGATCAGGCCGACAGGCTTCAACGGTCCGAAAGCCAGTGATTGCCCTCCCCGGCGGGCAATTTCTTCCAGCGGCAGGCAGGCGTCAAAAAACACATTTTTTTCAAAATCACGGATTTCCACCGCTTCCGCCTGCACCAGGTTTTGCACAAAAGACCCGTATTGCTCTTCATCCAGAGGAATGTTTAAAAAATCGGCGTCCCCTTTTTCATAGCGCGACGCGGCGAACAATTTCGACAAATCAATGCTTTCGGCTCTGATTAATGGGCAGGTAGCGTCAAAAAAGAAAAGGTTTTTGCGCATAGTCAGGCCCGAAAGGGCCCGGGCAAAATCGGGACTGGTTAAAGGGCCGCTGGCAATGATCAGGGGAAAATCGGCAGCAGAAATTTCTTTCACTTCCTGGCGCTTGACCGTGATCCCGGTCAGCGCCGTCAGCTCGCTGGTGATATTTGCGGCCAATTGCAGGCGGTCAACGGAAAGACTGTTCCCGGCAGGAACTCTAAATCTTTCGGCTTGGCGCAAAAAAAAAGAATCGAGCATTTTCAGTTCTTGTTTCAACAGTCCCGATGCAGAGGTGATTTCGCCGGAGCCCAGGGAATTACTGCAAACCATTTCAGCCAAAAAATCGCTGCTGTGGGCCTCAGTCATCTTCTGCGGCCGCATTTCATACAAATCGACCGCAATATTTCTTTTGGCAATTTGGTAGGCAGCTTCTACTCCGGCCAGACCGCCGCCAATGATGGAGATTTTATTTTTCACCTTTTTTGAATGAATTTACATTCAGGATAACCGGTACAACCGACAAAATAGCGCCGGGTCTTGCGCGAGAATCTTTTGGTCAAGGGCTTGCCGCAATCGGGGCAGGCACCCATTTCTTCCTGACTATTTTCAATATGCTTGCAGGCCGGAAAACCTGAACAGCCGATAAAATATTGCCCGGTTTTGCGGGAATATCTCTTGATCAGCGGCTTGGCACACAAAGGACATTTCTTTTCCTGGATTTCATCGGAACTGATTTTTTCATTATTCAGCGTTATCCGGCCGGTGTATTTGCATTCCGGATAACGGGAACAGCCGATAAACCAGCCCTTGGTTTTCATGGAATATTTTTTAAGCAGGTCGCCGCCGCAGGTTGGGCATTTTTCCCCGGTCAGCAGGTCCATCTTTTTCCCATCCTTGACCTTGGCCAAATCCAACGCCAATTTTTTATAGAACTGATCGATCCCGGTCACCCAATCGAGCTTGCCCTCGGCTACCAGGTCGAGTTTTTTTTCCAGATCAGCAGTGAAATTATAGTTCATAATATCATTAAAATTCTCTTCAAGGTAATCGACCACATTGATGCCCAAATCGGTGGGCACGAATTTTTTTTCCTCGCTATAAACATATTCCCGTTTGTTCAGGGTTTCAATGATTTTGGCATAAGTGGAGGGTCGCCCGATACCTTTTTCCTCCAGGATCTTGACCAATGACGCTTCATTGTAGCGGAACGGCGGCTTGGTGAAATTTTGCTTGTTATCGATTGCGAGCAATTGCAGGATTTCATTTTCCTGAAGCAACGGCAGAATAGTCTGCTCGCTTTCTCCCTTGGCCATGGCCATAAAACCATTGAATTTGATGATTTCTCCCTTGGTCACAAACAGGTAGGCGCCATTTTTGACGTCAAACTGGGTTTCCTCGATTTCGGCCGCAGCCATTTGTGAAACAAAAAAACGCTCCCAAATCAATTGATAAATCTTTAACTGGCCCGGATTCAAATCGGCCTTGATGTCATCAGGTGCATGAAAAGGAATAGTGGGACGGATGCATTCATGGGCGTCCTGAATTTTTGATTTTTTCTTGAACACATTGGCCGTGGCCGGACAATATTTCTTGCCCAGACTCGCAGTGATATATTCCAGCGCTTGGGTTTGGGCCTGCTCTGAAATACGAAAAGAATCAGTGCGCATGTAGGTGATCAAGCCGGTGGTTTCGCCGCTATGAATATTTATGCCTTCGTACAGTTGCTGTGCCAGCTGCATGGTCTTTTTCACCGGGAACTTGAAGCGGCGGAAAGCCTCCTGCTGCAGGGTCGAGGTAATCAGGGGCGGAGGAGCTTTGCGCTTTTTCAACTTCTTTTGCATGCGTTCCAGTATATATTCGTTTTCTTTTAATTCGGCCAGCACGGAGTCGCAAGCATCTTTGGCAACAATTTTTAGATTTTTACCATTGTATTTTTCCAGCTTGCCGGTAAAAGATGGTTTTTGGCTGCCTAGCAGTTCAACGACAATGGTCCAATACTCTTCGGAAATAAAGGCCCTGATTTCCTTTTCCCGTTCCACGATTATTTTAAGGGCAACCGATTGCACACGGCCAGCCGACAGCGGCCCACCAATTTTTCGCTGCAGGACCGGACTGATTTTGTAACCGGCCAGACGGTCCAGCAAGCGGCGCATCTGCTGGGAATCGACCTTGTGGGCATCAATGGCTATGGGATGTTCAACCGCCGCCAGAATTGCTGAACGGGTGATTTCATTAAAAAGCACCCGAAAAATCTGCTCATTATCCTTTTTGAGGATTTCCTGCAAGTGAAAGGCGATGGCTTCGCCTTCGCGGTCGGGGTCCGATGCCAGCAAAATCTTATCCGATTTTTGCGCCATTTGCCGCAATTCTTTGATTACCTGTGTTTTCCCGGGCAAATCAACGTAAAAAGGCTTGTAATTGTTTTTCAAATCAATGCCCAGAATCGCAACCGGCAGATCGCGGACGTGCCCCATCGATGAACCGATCACGAACCCATCACCCAGATACTTGGAGATCGTGTTCGACTTGGCAGGAGATTCAACAATAACCAATGTTTTTTTATTCATAAGCAATCCTTCGGTAACCATCCGTTTCTTCAACCAGCAAATTTTTTAAAACCAACCCCATTAATAGAGAAATAATTTCTGCTGTTGACCAATCGAGCGCTTCTACCAGAAAATCGATACCTTTTACTTCATTTTCCCCGCACAAGTCAAGTATTTTCTTTTCTTTGAACGACAGCGAAACTTCTATTTTGTGCCGCGCCGGGCAGCTAAAACCAAACTCAAGAAGCAAATCGGCGGCGTTGCTGATTAATTTTGCACCCTGCTGCAGCAGGTAATTCGTCCCTTGACTTAAAACGGAATCAATATTGCCCGGGACCGCCATCACATCGCGATCCTGTTCCAGGGCGAGTCTGGCCGTGATCAGTGAGCCACTACGCAATGCCGCTTCCACTACCAGAACCGCCTGGGATATGCCGGCAATGATCCGATTGCGAATTGGAAATAGAAACGGCCGGGGAACTACATCCAAAGGAAATTCGCTGATTATTCCGCCATGGTCGATTATTTTATTGATCAAGGCCATATTGCCGGACGGATATAGGTGCAGCAGTCCGCCGGCATTGACCCCGATGGTCCCGTTTTTTCCCCTGACTGC
>JBAXOR010000099.1:0-5259 GCA_037133155.1 Chrysiogenales bacterium
CGAAAACGGATTCAAAATTAACCGCCAGCTCCTGGTCAGCGCCAAACCCCTGGCTCAATTGATAGAGGCGGCTGGCCGACTGCTTTTCAAGGAGGTCATTCAGCGGCTTGATGATGCATTTTTCCGGTATTTCCTGGCAACACAATTCGCTGCGTTCAATCATTTTTTCCAGGGCGACAAACACGTCGCTGTCAACGATGTCCAGCAGCCAGGAACACTTTTTCAACAGTTCGTCCTGCTCGATGTAAAGGTCGCCGCGCTGGAATTCGCTCTGATCCAGAACGTAAAAAATCCCGGCCCGGATGCGCTGGCTGTCGGTTTTGGCAATCCCCATGGCCCGGGCGATGGTATCGGCGATTTTAAAACCGACGCCACGGACCTTTTCAATCAAAATGTAGGGATTGCTTTCCAGCAGCGCCGGCGCCAGGTCGCCGAATTCTCGAAAAATTTTAAAAACCGTTTCCTGACCGATGCCGAATGGGGTCAGTTTGACCGTCAGATCGCGCAATACCCGGCTGTCACGGACACTCTTTTTGATTTCTTCAATGACCATTTTTTTCAGGCCGGATATTTCCCGCAGCCGCTCCGGCATGTTTTCCAAAACCTCAAATGTCTGCTGGCCGAAATGATCGACGATTTTTCGGGCGGTTTTTTTACCTATACCTTTGAAACGCCCCGAAGACAGGTATTTAACCATACCCTCACCGTCCTGGGGCAATATGAATTCAAAGTGGCTGACCTTGATCTGCCTGCCGAAGCGCGGATGCTCCGTTTCCTCGCCCTCGATCAGTAAGCAATCGCCTTCACTCAAGGAAAATAGATTGCCGACGATGATCCGGCTTTCCCGGGAACGGTCAAGCAAAACCTTGAATACCCCGAACCCCGTGTCCGGGGAAGTGAAAATCTTGCGGCTGACTTTTACTTTGTAAGAGGGCAAATTAATTTATGATAACCGAAATGACGCCCGGGCTGTCAAAAACGATAGTTTCGCCAAAATGCATGCGTTCTCCTGAACTTTTATTATACAGAATCATTGACAAATTGGAAAGCAGTAAGAGGAGGAAAGAAAAACGATTGTCCCAAAGACGACGATCCGCTTGCAAGAAATCATAGGACTGAATGTTTTACTGGTGAAAAAAGCAATAGGAGGCTTAAATGAAAAAAAAATTATTGATTATTGCGGTGATGCTGGTTTTATCCACGGTCCTGCTATTAAACGCCCAACAAGAGTTCCGTGACAGGAGACAAGGACGCGGCCGGCAAGTCCAGGGGATGTTCTCCAGCCAGAACTTCATACCTGTTCGGCTGCTGCTGAAAGCCAAGGACAAGATCGGCCTGAGTGCCGAACAGGAAAAGCAGCTCATGATCATGAATGAAGCCCATGAACAGTGGCTGATCAAATTCCGCGCTGACATGGAAATCAAGGCCTTGAAGCTGCGCACAAACCTGGAGGCTAAGCAGGTGAACCTGAAGGATACCGAAGGACTGATCCGCGCCCAGGCCGACATGCACGCGGAAATGGCGATAGCCCGCCTGCACTTCCAGCAGGAGGTCAAATCATTGCTCACTGCCGAACAGTTGGATAAATTGAACGAGTTTAAAAAAGAATTCCGCGGCAATGTCCGCGACGGCATGCGCCAGCGTGTCGAAAGGCGCCGGGAGCGCATGAATTAGATCATCTCACAATTCCTCCCTTCCAAAATAAAAGGGCGGCCTGGACCGCCCCCTTTTTTTATCCAGAACATAAAGGACCGGAAAACGGTTATTTTTTACGGGTTGCAGATCGATCTTGCCCTGGCGCGCCAGCCGGGTCAGAAAATAGGTCAGGTTTTCACTTGAGATTTTCAGTTGCGCGACCACTTTATTGATATCCATTTCTTCTCCGCTTTCGACAAGACCCGGGACTAAAGTATCTAAATTCTGGGCAGCTATGATAAAATCATATATGAAATGAAAAAGATCCGTACATTCCCGGTTGTGTTAATCCTCACCGTTTTAGTGGTAGCAGCCATTGCTGCCGTAATTTTTTTCACCCGCACTCCGGGATATTTCCACGGCCAGCGCCATTGCCTCTCGCCTGTGCTCAAACCCCAAGATGTGGGCGAGCGCAGTTTTTTCTTTTCCCAACCCAACTACCTCCTGCGCCTGGATGCCGAACAGCCATCCTTGATCTGGACATTAGACCGTTCCGTGCGCGGTTTGTTGGCGGTTTCTTTCTTTGCCTTCCCCCAAGGGGAGGCCGCGCTAACCTTTTCCGTAACCCAGTATGGGAGAGACGGCCGGCCGCGGAAGGTCATTAATGAAGTTGTCCGCCAAAAGGAGGCCCAACTTTTCCAGCGCCAATACAAGGTTGGAGTGGCTCTGCCGGTTGGCGGCAAACTTATATTTGCAGTACGGCCCGCCGCAGAAACCAAGTGGCCTTCTTTCAATATCGGCATCACCGTGCCCCGTATCGAGATGACCCAAAAGACACCCCGACCCGCCAATCTGTTGATCGTATCCATCGACGCGTTGCGCAGTGACACACTGGGTGTTTACCAGGCCCTGGACGGTAAACCTCCCAAATACAGCGCCTCCCCCGAACTGGACCGCTTCGCCAAAGAGGCGGTAGTATTTTTGAACGCCCGCACTACCCAGTCGGCGACATGGCCGGCTTTGGCTTCGCTCCACCTTTCCCAATATCCCCATACGCACGGGGTTTTCGAAAATAGACAGTACTTAAAAGGAGGCGATGATTCCATTGCCCTGGCGCTGCTTAAACTGGGGTACAACACCCGGTCATTCATGAGCAACGCTTTCGCATTCAATATCCCCGGTTTCGAGGAAAAATGGGATTTCTTGGATGATGAGCACCTGATCGATTTTGTCCGCAATAAAATTTTCGAGACGGCCAATGTGCCTTACTTTGACTGGTGCCACCTTTGGGGAGTCCACGCCACTTACAATCCGCCTTTGTGGGCCATGGAAGCGCTGAAAGGAAGAAAGCTTAGCCCCAATTTTAAACTGCAATACGACACAAACGAAATGATGCTCGGTCAGAAGCCTTGCGGTCCGGCCGATGTCAAAGCGGTTCGCGACCTGTATGCCGGCGCCCTTTATTACACCGATTTTCTCATCAAAAAACTTTTTGCCGATATCAAAGCCCGCGGGCTTTGGGATGATACCATGATAATAGTTACCGCAGATCACGGCGAAGAACTTCATGACCACAACCGCTATTTTTACCACAATCCCTCGCTGTATGACTCGGCCATCCATGTTCCGCTGTTGATCAAGTTCCCCCATCAGCACCGCCAGCACCTGGTGGAAGAAAACGTCTCGCTCCTTGACATATTCCCTACCGTATATCATTATTTTATCGCTCCACCGCCGCCCAACCGTTTCAGCAGCCTTTCCCTCCTCGACCTGCTCGCCGGGGCCGACAAGCCGTTTCGCGAACGGATTCTTTTCGCCGAACCCGAGGGGTCGAAGATCGCCGTCGCCATTTCTGGCCGCAAAAAACTGAGCTTTAACCCCCTGGGTTTGGTACCGCTCGGCCAATTCGGTCGTCCTTTCCCGATAGCGAAAGTTGAATTTTTCGACCTCGAAACCGATCCCGGCGAACGCAACAACCTGGCTGCCGCCCGCGATCCCGTGCGCAGCTGGCTGCTGGGTGCCGTCGAGCGTTTCCCGCGCGAGGGCCCGCCGATACAAAAAGGAAAGCTGGGCAAGTTCGAAATCAGCGATAAAATGAAAAAAGAAGCGGAAGAAAAACTGCGCAATCTCGGTTATATCCGCTAAAAAAAATTTTCCGCCGTTTTTTTTACCGCGGACCGGGGGTGAAAAATCAATTCTCAGACATTTTGTCTGGCAGCACCCCGTTTTTTAAGTAGAAGTCAGGAGATTTTTAAAAATCTTTATTTGGGGGTTTTTGGTCATGGAAAAGCGCCTCGCAACCGGTAGAAAAGAATAAAAGAACAAGAATTATTGACAAGTAGGCGGATTTATGTAAAAATCAAATTTCTTTCTAAAAAATATCCTTGAAAATCATGGAGGTCGAAGAATGAATTTTAAAAAAACAGGTATGTTTTTGTTGGCCGTGCTGGCCATGGCTGTGTTTTCTATGGCTGCGACGGAGAATATCCAGGCAAAATGCCGCAAGAAAGTGGCCGTGGCCCTGGAGACGGTCAAAGCGGCGGTTTTTCAGGAATACCAGTATTTTTCTGGTCAAGGGCAAGCCCAAATCGTTGCCGTCATAAGCCCGGTCAGCGGTTTGCTTTCTGAAATCAAGGTGAACGAAGGCAGCCTGGTCGATGCAGGCCAGGACCTGGTTGTTTTGAACGCCGGCATGGCCGAAGAAATAAAAAAACTGGAAACGGCAGCCACCATAGCAAAAAAAATTCTGACCACCCGCCAAAACTGGAAGGTGAAAAATGAAAAAGCTGTTCAAGCCGCGGCAAAAGAATATCAAAAAGCCCTGGACCTGCTGAATGAAAAAAAAGCTCTGGCCAATCAGATTATCAAGGCGCCGCTGGCTGGAATCGTTCACCTGATCATGGCTGTCGGCAGCGAGACGGCCGCCGAAGACCTGTTGCTGGAAATCTCCAACCCACGGCAGATGCTGTTCCAAATTCCACTGCCCGCTGCTGATAAAGGTTCATTGGCCGTTGGAGAAAAGTTTGTCGGAACAACTGACGGCTTCAGCGGTGAAGTCGCGGCTGAAGTCATTGCTGTCAGCGAAGTCCAGGCCACGTTCAAGGTGAATAATTTCGAAAATCAGGTCAAGGAAGGCGTCACTTTCATTTTTAAAAAGTTGCAGGTCGAGCATGCCGATGCCATCGTCATTCCTACCGCGGCCATTCAAAAAGACAGCCTGGGTGATTTTGTCTATGTGGCCGAAAAGAAAAAAGCTAAAAAACTGTATATAACCCTGGGAGCGAGCGAAGGGGGCAAGACCATGATCGAAAAAGGCATGGTCAGCGGCACATCGCTCATCGTTTCCGGGATCGAATGCTTGGCCAACGACAAGAAAATCCGCATCATCAACCAGGAAGAGTTGGCCAAGGAAAAAGCCGATGCGCTGGCCAAGCTGGAAGAAAAAGCAGTGACCCAGGAAAAAAAAGTTACGGAACCTGAAGTCAAGATTGAAACAACAGCGCAAGTGAAAAAAATCGCCCGGACCGACAAAAGCCGCGTCCGGGTGGGACTGCTCTTCGGACGCTTCAGCATCAATGACAAGAATCTGCGGGCATTCTATCCCAACAGGTTCCAAAATATCCC
>JBAXOR010000100.1:0-5237 GCA_037133155.1 Chrysiogenales bacterium
TTTGCTTTAAGTTACTAACATAGAATAGTTTTCAATAAATCAAAATGCCAAAACAGATAGTCATCGAGAATCCGATTCTTAATTCCCCCTACTTTGAGCCCAAACGCCATTTCCGCTTTTCAGAGGAAGGAATCACCAATGAGATCATTGAAGAACGCCGGAAAAGTGCATATTTTATTCCCGTGCCAAGATCCAAGAAAAAGGCGGGCCTGCAGCCCTTGTTTAAAACCGAGTGGACCGAAGACCGCATTGAGGAAAATAAATTAATAAACAATATCCGCGAGCGGGTGTCCCTGTGGCGGGCCAAGGGACGGCCGTACACGTCCAGGATCACATCCCAGCTTATTGACTATTGGACGCGGCCGGAGCGCGAGAAAAAACTATTTTTCTGCCAGATTGAAGCACTGGAAACTATAATATATATTATCGAAGCAGCTGCAAAACTTGGCGATCACTGGATCGAACAAAAACTGAAAGAAGAAAATGAAACGAGCAATCCTTTGCTTTACCGCATGGCCTTTAAAATGGCCACCGGTTCGGGAAAGACTTTGGTCATGGCTATGCTTATCGCCTGGCATGCCCTTAACAAATTCGCCAATCCTCAGGATGCCAGGTTCAGCGACGCCTTTCTCCTGGTGACACCTGGCATCACCATCCGCGACCGCTTGCGGGTCTTGCTGCCCAATGACCCGGACAACTATTACAAAAAGCATGACATCCTGTCCACGGAATGGCAGCTGGAATTATGCAAAGCCAAGATCATTATCGGAAATTTTCACCAGATGAAACCAAGGGAGCGGATCGCTGCCGGAAAACTGACCAAACAAATCCTGGTCAGGGATGAAATCAGCCCATTTACGGAAACTCCCGAGCAGATGGTCAGGCGGGTTTGCCGCGGGCTTGGAAATAAAAAAAACATCATCGTGATTAATGACGAAGCCCATCACTGCTATCGCCGCAAACCCGATGATGAAAATGGGGAAAAACTCAAAGGTGACGAACGCAAAGAGGCCGAGAAACGGGATGAAGAAGCCCGCATCTGGATATCGGGCCTTGAAGCCATCAAGGCAAAAATAGGCATCCGGGCGATTTTTGATCTCTCGGCAACGCCCTTCTTTCTGCGCGGTTCAGGCTTTTCAGAAGGGGCACTCTTCCCCTGGGTTGTCTCCGACTTTTCCCTGATTGACGCCATCGAATCGGGGATTGTGAAAGTACCGCGCGTGCCGGTGGCTGACGATGCCATGACCGGAGAAATGCCTACCTACCGAAATCTCTGGATTCGCATTCGTGATGATCTGCCAAAAAAAGGCCGAAGGGCAGGTGAATACCAAAGCGAACCAAAATTGCCGGCTGAACTCGAAGGCGCTTTGCACAGCCTCTACAGCAATTATGAAAAATATTATCAACTCTGGCAGAACAATGCCGAAGCCCGTGAGAAAGGGCAGACCCCGCCGGTTTTTATCGTTGTCTGTAACAACACCAATGTCTCCAAAATGGTTTATGATTATATTGCCGGTTATGAAAAACCGTTTTCCAAAGACACATTCGGCGTTGTCCCCGGAGCGCTGAAAATATTCAGCAATGAGGAAAACAGCGGCTGGACCTCCCGCCCTAACACGATTCTCATCGACAGCGAACAACTTGAAACCGAAGGGGCGATGAGCGCCGAGTTTAAGAAGATCGCCGCCATCGAAATCGAAGAATTCAAGGGCGAATACAAGACAAGGTTCCCTGACCGCGATGTCAACAACCTCACCGACGAAGATATCTTGCGCGAAGTTATGAACACAGTCGGCAAGCCAGGAAAACTCGGTGAGAACGTCAAGTGCGTGGTATCGGTTTCCATGTTGACCGAAGGGTGGGACGCCAACACTGTCACCCATATTCTGGGCGTAAGGGCATTCGGAACCCAGCTCCTTTGCGAGCAGGTCGTGGGCCGTGGCCTGCGCCGGCGCAGCTATGCAGTCAACCCCGATGGCATGTTCAGCCCGGAATACGCCGAAGTGTATGGCGTGCCATTTTCCTTTATCCCCTGCAGTGGTTCCTCGGTTGATCCCAAGCCCGGTCCTATTCCAACCCGGGTGCGGGCGCTCGATGAACGCCTTGAGCGCATGATCCGCTTTCCGCGCGTGATCGGCTACAAGTATGACCTGCCGGTTGAAAAATGGACGGCCAAATTTACCGCCGATTCCCACATGGCCCTTTCGGCTCAGGATTTGCCTACAAAAGTTGAGGTTGATCCCATCGTCGGCGAAAAAAGCTTGCATACTCTCGACGACTTGAAAAAAAGACGTGAAAACGAGGTCGCATTTTGTATCAGCAAACGTTTTATTGATAAGTATTGTAAAGAAGATGGATTGGAAATCCCCTGGGTATTTCCCAAAATCCTTCCTATCGTCAAGCAGTGGCTGAAAGAATGCCTTTATTGCAAGGACAACACTTTTCCGCAAATGTTGCTGCTCGCCACCTTTTCCCACAATGCCGCCGATAAAATCCACAATGCCATTGTGCGTTCCACTGAGGGAGAAAACCGTCTGATGCCTTTGCTGCGGGCGTACGATTCTGAAGGCTCTACCCGCTACGTCGATTTCGACACGATCCGTCCTGTCTTCTCAACCCGGGCCGATAAATGCCATATTTCCCATGTCGTAGCCGACACCGAAACCTGGGAACAGAAAATGGCCCAATCCCTGGAAGACATGGACGAAGTCCACAGTTACGTGAAAAATCAGAATCTCGGTTTTACTATACCCTATATTCTGAATGGCGAAGAAAAGCTTTATTTCCCCGATTTCATCGTCCGTATAGCTGACGGCCATGGCCAGAACGATCTGCTGAATCTGATCATTGAAGTTACCGGTGAAAGAAAAAAGGAAAAAGTTATGAAAGTAGAAGCGGCAAAAACACTCTGGGTGCCGGCCATCAACAACCACGGCGGCTTCGGCCGTTGGGCTTTCCTGGAAATCGCCGACCCCTGGGATGCGCAGAATCTTATATCAAAAAGTTTGAAAACAAATATATTTTAGGAGATGACCATGCTTACAAGTGTCAGAATACGCAATTTTAAAAAATTTAATGATGCCAATATTCCATTAGGAAATTCTGTTGTATTTATTGGGCCCAATAATTCCGGAAAGACAACAGCCCTTCAAGCTCTAGCTTTGTGGGACATAGGTATCCAGGCCTGGAAAGCAAAACGAACAGGAAAATCATCTCCTGAAATGCGACCTGGAGTCGCCATTAATCGTAAAGATCTTATTACTATTCCTATACCAATAGCAAGCTTAATATGGCATGATTTGCATGTAAGAAAAGGAAAGCATAATGGCGGCGGCACTCAAAATATTCGAATCGGTATTGAAGTTTCTGGAATAACAAATAGTAAATCCTGGACTTGCGGATTGGAATTCGATTTTAGAAACGAAGAATCATTCGTTTGCAGACCAATCCGTCTAAATGAATACGAAGATGCGCCGGTTGATAAAGCCAAATTCTCGGAAATCCCAAAAGAAGCAAATGGGATAAATATTGTTTATCTTCCCCCAATGTCCGGACTATCAGCGCAAGAACCATTATTACAAAAAGGTCGGATCAATGTATTAATGGGACAAGGAGAAACCGCTCAAGTTTTGCGCAATCTGTGCTATCAGATCTTCGATCAGGAGAATGGCAAAAATTCTTGGGAATTAATTAAAAATAAAATCACATCTTTGTTTGGGGTTGAGCTTCAACCGCCTAATTACAATGAAATACGGGGTGAGATTACCATGGAGTATATCGAACATGGTGTCCGGCTCGACCTCTCATGTTCAGGAAGAGGACTTCAGCAAACATTATTATTGCTCGCTTATTTATACGTCAATCCCGAATCAGTATTAATGCTTGATGAACCGGATGCCCATTTGGAAATTCTACGTCAACGAGAGATTTTTAAAATTATAACTGAAACTGCAGAAGCAAATGGATCTCAAGTCATAATCGCCAGTCATTCAGAAGTGGTTCTTGGTGAAGCTGCAGCAAAAGGTATGGTTGTCGCATTTGTAGGTTCACCCCATTTACTAAATAACAGAGGATCACAATTGCAAAAAGCTTTATCAGATATAGGCTGGGAGCATTACTACCAGGCCGAGCAAAAAGGATGGATTCTATATCTTGAAGGACCTTCCGATTTGGAAATCCTGCGGATTTTTGCCAGGACTCTTGAGCACGAAAAAGCGATTGCTGTCTTATCCAGGCCATATTTTTTTCCGGTAGCGACAAATCTGCCGCATAAATGTCGGGAACATTTTTTTGGATTGCTTGAAGCAAAACCTGATCTGGTTGGAATTGCAATTTTTGATCGTTTAGATAAAGAACTTAAAACTGACACTCCCTTGAAGGAGTTGATGTGGAAAAAGCGGGAAATCGAAAACTATTTTTGTATAAAAGATGTTTTCCTGAAATATGCACTTGGGAAGTTTGATCGAAGTAACTTATTTGAAGCCAAGGATGCTGAACAGCATAAAGAAACAATGATTACTGCTATTGAAGAAGTTGTCAATGCCCTGAATGTGTTAGATAAACCTGATTCGAAACCATGGTCATCTGATATCAAGGCATCTGATGATTTCATGGATCCGATTTTTAAGAAATATTTTGCTAAACTGAATTTGCCTATAATCATGCAAAAAACAAACTACTATTCTTTGGCAGCCTATTTAAGTAAAGATCAAATTGAAATTGAAGTGAGAGAAAAGCTGGATGAGATTGTTGCGGTTGCCGACAAAGCAAGGGCATTCGGAGAATGATAGAAAAGCATAGAAAAGCATAGAAACGATGAGGCAAAAATGGCCAAAAAGAAACTAATTCCGACAAAGGTCGACTCCATTCGCCACAAGGACAAACGAAAGAATATCCCAACCGAGGAGCTGCGCGACTTTGTGGCTGAAGACGAAGCCAAGCCCAAGACCATGCTCTACCCACGTGATCTTTCTCTTGACCCGCAACTGGTCTGGAAGGGCAAAGACGAACAGGATCGTGCCGACCTTGCCGTCCCGGTGGTGCCGGTTTACATCCAGGAGAAGATCCACCCGCAAGCCATAATTGACGCCATGCCGCGCCTTGAGCAGCCCGGCGACAACCAGCCCAGCCTCTTTGCCGACTTCAACGGCGGCCCTGCCGACTTCGATCAGAAGGTTGAATTTTACCGGCATGATCAGAATTGGACCAACCGCATGATCCTGGGTGATTCGCTTTTG
>JBAXOR010000101.1:0-5211 GCA_037133155.1 Chrysiogenales bacterium
GATCCATCCTTGCGGCGGCTTTCCTTGCGCGTGCGGACAATGACTGCCCGGATCACGTCACCCTTTTTTATCTTGGCATTGGGTTCGGCCAGTTTTACCGAGCCGACAAAGATATCACCGATGCCGGCGATTTTACCCACATCACCTCCCAGGGCCCGGATGAACATGACTTCCTTGGCCCCGGAATTATCGGCTACTTTCAGCCTGGTTTGCATTTGTATCATTGGGGCACCTCTATTTTTTGGGTGGTTTCCACTACATTGATAACCAGCCAGCGTTTTTTCTTGCTGATGGGCCGGACCATTTTTATGGTCACCTGATCACCCGGTTTGCATTTCCTTTCCTCGTCGTGAGCCAGGAAAGTCGTCTTTTTCTTGATGATTTTCTTGTAAACAGAATGGCTGACCACCCTTTCAACGCTGACCGAAACTGTTTTTTCAGCCTTGGCCGACAGCACCACACCCTGCAGGGTACGGGCAACTTTTTCTTTTTTAGGCATCTTTTCCATCTTTGGACCTCATTTCATTCAATATTGTCATTAACTTGGCAATATCTCTTTTGGTTTGTCTGATTTTAAAAGGGCTTTCGGCTTGACCCAGGGTTTTCTGAAACTTCTGCTTGAAAAGTTTGTCCCGCAATTCGGTCAGTTTGCTCTCAATTTCAATACTCCCCATAGTTCTGATTTCTTTTACCTTCATAGCCCCGCTCCTATTTGCTGCCTTGAAATGAACCTGGTCTTGATGGGCAGTTTTCTCTGCGCCAGTTTCATGGCTTCCCTAGCCATGTTCTCATTGACACCTTCCAGTTCATAAAGGATGCGTCCTCTCTTGATGACATCCACCCAGAATTCGGGATCACCCTTGCCCTTGCCCATGCGGACTTCGACCGGCTTTTTGGTGACCGGTTTATAAGGGAATACGCGGATCCACAGTTTGCCGCCCCTTTTAATAAAGCGATTAATGGCAATGCGGCCGGCTTCGATCTGCCTGGCGGTAATCCAGTCATTTTCCAGCGACTGCAAACCAAATTCGCCGAATTCCAATTTATTTCCCTTGGTGGCAATGCCCCGGCGTTTGCCCCGGAATACTTTCCGATGCTTGACTTTCGCTGGCATTAACATGGCTATTCTCCTTTTTCTTCGATTTCAATCTCTTGCCTGCGGTAGCGCTCTTTTTCCTTGTCGCCGATGTACACCCAAACTTTGATGCCGATCTGGCCGTAGTCCGTGAATGCTTCGGTGAAGCCATAATCGATATCGGCCCGCAGCGTCTGCAAAGGAAGCTTGCCGACCAAATACCATTCAGCCCGGGCGATCTCGGCTCCGCCCAAGCGGCCCGAAACCCTGACCTTGACGCCTGTCGCTCCCGCCCGCAAGGTCGAATCAACAACTTTACGCATGGCCCGGCGATAGGAAATACGGCGCTGGATCTGGAAAGCCACACCTTCGGCGATCAATTGGGCGACCAGTTCCGGATTCCTGATTTCAATAACATCAACCAATATCTTGTCCATGGTCTTTTTGGTGATACCGCTGATGAATTTCTTCAATTCCTGGACACCGGCGCCGCCCTTGCCGATCAGAATGCCCGGCCTGGCGGTGTTGATCTGCACGCGGATGGTATCGGCGATCCTTTTGATTTCGATCGAGGCGATCCCGGCATGCTTGTATTTATTCTTGACCATTTTGCGGATCTGGATATCGATATGAAACTGATCGATGTAATTCTGTCCCTTGCCGTACCACAACGAAAGCCAGCCTTTGTTGAACCCCAGGCGAAAGCCGTATGGATGTGTTTTCTGTCCCATTATTTCCCCTTCCTTTCATCTAAATATAAACTGATATGCGCGTAGCGTTTTAATATCCGCATGGCCCGGCCCCGCGGCGCCGGCCGGAAACGCTTTAAATAAGGCGCCTGGCCGACATGGGTTTTGCAGATATACAGGTTATCCACATCGATATTGGGGAATTTAACCTGGGCATTGGCGATAGCCGAGCGCAGGATGTCCGTTACGATATTGGCCGCCTTTTTGCGCCTGGAAAACTTCAGGATAGTCAAAGCTTCGCCGGCATCCTTGCCTTTTATCAAATTGACGACAAGCTGGCTTTTTCTGGCAGAAATTTTCAAATACTTTCCTTTAGCCAAAGCAATTTCACTCATGTCGATACCTCCTACACCTTAGCCTTGTTGTCTTTGGACGTATGGCCCCGGAATGTCCTGGTTTCAGAGAATTCACCCAGTTTTAAGCCCACCATGTTTTCGGTGATATAAATCGGAATGAACTTTCTGCCATTGTGAACCGCCAGGGTCATGCCGACCATTTCCGGAATCACGGTGGAACGCCGGTACCAGGTTTTTATTATTTCTTTCCTCCCGGAATTTCTGGTTTCAATAACTTTTTTAAGCAATTTTTCATCAATATAAACACCTTTTTTTACTGATCGGCCCATTTATTTACCCTCTCCTTTTTACAATGAATTTCGTGGTGCGCTTGTTGCGCCGGGTCTTGTAACCCTTGGTCGGTTTGCCCCAGGGAGTGACCGGATTACGGCCTCCCTTGGTTTTGCCCTCGCCGCCGCCATGGGGATGGTCGATCGGGTTCATGACCGTGCCGCGTACGTGGGGGCGCCAGCCCAGCCAGCGGTTGCGGCCGGCTTTTCCGACTTTTATGTTAGCCCGTTCGACATTGCCAAGCTGGCCAACAGTCGCCCGGCAGTTGATGTGGATCTTGCGCAGTTCACCCGACGGCATTTTTAAAAGGGCATATTCGCTTTCCTTGGCCATCAATGTCGCGTAGGCACCGGCCGTACGCGCTATCTGTCCGCCCCGGCCCATACTCATTTCCACGTTGTGAATATTGGTGCCTACGGGAATATTTTTTATCAGCAGCGTATTGCCAGGCAGGATTTCGGCTTCACCGGCGGTGGAGATAACCGCATCGCCAACCTTGATGCCCAGCGGCGCCAGGATATAACGCCGGTCTCCGTCCATGTACTTGACCAGGGCGATGCGCGGGGTGCGGTTGGGATCGTATTCGATGGTCTCAATTACGCCAGGCACTTCCAGCTTGTTGCGGCGAAAATCAATGATGCGGTATTGGCGCTTGTGACCACCGCCGTGGTGGCGGACGGAGATGCGCCCCATGTTGTTTCGGCCGGCATGTTTTGGCAAGGAAACCAGTAACTTGCGGTACGGTTTAGCGGTGGTCAATTCCTCGAAAGTATAGCCGGTGCGACCGCGCATGCCCGGCGTGACCGGATTATAAGTTTTAATGCCCATCAGATCACCTCGACATATTCAATCATTTTGGCGTCAGGGGTCAGCTTGACATAAGCTTTTTTCCAGGCTGCGCGGCGCCCCGTATAGCGTCCATGGCGTTTTCCTTGCCCTGATAATTGAGGATGCGCACCCATTCCACTTTGGTCTTGAAAAGCTCTTCAACAGCTTTCTTGATCATGATCTTGTTGGCGGCGCGATGGATCTTGAAGCAGAGCAGCCTGTGCGTATCCTTCAAAGCCGTTGATTTTTCAGTCACCAGCGGCGCCAGAATCATTTCCGCGTATGCCAACTTCATTTGAGCACCTCCATCAGCCTTTTAACCACGTCAACCGAAAGCATGATATAATTGTAGTTAAGCGAATCATAAATATTCATTTCACCCACATCAATCGCCTTGATATGGGGGATATTGCGGGTGGAAAGCATCAGATCGGAATTGTCTTTTTTGTCGACTATCAGTAACTTGTCAAAGACGAAGTTTTTCAGGGTTTTGATAGTGTCCTTGGTTTTTTTGGAATCGAGTTTCACTTCATCGAGAATAAAAAGACGATCGTTTCTGATCTTTTCCGATAAGACCGATTTGATGGCGTTTCTGCGGGCTTTTTTAGGCATGGCATAGGAGTAATCGCGGGGCTTGGGACCGAATGTCGTGCCGCCTTTGCGCCAAAGGGGGCTGCGAATGGCGCCCATCCTGGCCCGTCCCGTGCCTTTTTGTTTCCAGAGTTTCTTGCCGCTGCCGGAAACTTCGGACCTGGTCTTGGTGCAAGCCGTACCCTGGCGCTGATTGGCATTGTAATTTTTTACCGCTTCGTAAATCAAATGTTCTTTCAGAGGATAATCAAAGATTTCTTCAGGAAGTTCCAATTCACTGACTTCTTTATTCTGAATATTTCTTACTTTTATCTTGACCATGGTTCATCTCCTTTAAAAGGAATCTTTTAAAATATAAAGATAATTATTTTTGCAACCGGGAACAGCGCCCCTGACCAAAAGTAAATTCCTTTCCTTGTCAACTTTTACCACTTTCAGGCCCATGATGGTTCTATGCTTGCCGCCCATGCGCCCGGGCATGCGTTTGCCTTTGATGACTTCGCCCGGATAGGTGTTGCTGCCGGCCGAGCCGATTTGGCGATGGAACATGGAGCCGTGAGTGGCCCGGCCGCCGGCAAATCCATAGCGTTTAACAACACCCTGGAAGCCCTTGCCTTTGGTTGTACCTAAAATATTGACGACTTCGCTTTCAGCAAAAATATCCACGCCAATCGCATCGCCGACATTGATTTCAGCGCCATTCAGTAAAAATTCATGGAGCCTCCGGGTCGGAGGAACGTTGGCTTTTTCGAAATGTCCCTTTTGCGCTTTGCTGACGTGTTTAACCGGTTTATCTTCAACAAAACCGAGTTGTACTTTTGTTTTCTGGCCGGCAATGGTCTTTTTCTGAATCACAACGCAAGCGGCTTTGATCATGGTCACAGGTATCACCCGGCCATCATCGGTAAATATCTGCGTCATGCCCATTTTTTTGCCAATTATTCCCTGTATCATTTTTTCACCTTCTTGTTTAATTGGATTTGACCTCAACCTCAACTCCGGCAGGCAAATCCATTTTTTTCAATTCGGATATCGTATCGTCATTGTGTTCACGAATTTCGATCAGCCTGGCATGGGACCGGCGTTCGAAATGTTCACGCGATTTTTTATCGGTATTCGGAGAACGGAGGACGCAAAAGCGCTCGATCTTGGTCGGCAGAGGGATGGGGCCGGTGACAATGGCTCCGGTTCTTTTGGCTTTGGCGACAATTTCCGCCGATGATTTATCCAGCACCCTATTGTCGAAAGACTTTAACTTGATCCTTATTTTGGTTAACATGGGACTCCTTTACTCGATAATGTCGGTGACGCTGCCGGCGCCGACCGTCCTGCCGCCTTCACG
>JBAXOR010000102.1:0-5201 GCA_037133155.1 Chrysiogenales bacterium
ACGGCGAAGACGATCCGTTGGTGAGCACCTCGCTGGCCTTGCTGTTCCTGGCCATGCTCTCCTCGTTTTTAAAAATCCGTTTTGTCCGGGAACTTCCGCTGCTCTATGTTTCCCTGCTGGTCAGCCTGCTGGGTATTTTCCTGCTGCTGCTGGCCTGGAAAAAACTGCCGCGCGGATTTTTAGCCGGCATCCGCTGTCAGCGCCCATGGCTGCAAAAAACCTTGCGCCAATTTGATATGTTTCATGGCATCATCCTTGATTTTTTAGAGCAGCGGCGCCTGAGTAAAAAAGTTTTTTCCTGGGCGCTCCTTTTGCAGCTCAATGTGGTTGTTCATTATTTTTTCATCGGCCAGGCGCTGAAAATGGACCGTATTCCTTTGCTCGATTATTTTTTTTCAATTCCCATTTTGTTGTTTATCCTTTCCTTCCCCGTGTCGATCAATGGCATTGGCGTGCGTGATTTTTTCCTGATAAAACTGTTTGTTTATTACAATTACCCGGCTTCTTATGCCATTGCCTTTTCCCTGCTCGATGTGGCCTTTAACCTGCTGTTGGGAATAATCGGCGGCCTGATCTATATTTTCCGCAAAAAATGAAGACAAAAATCATCACCTTTGCGGTTGTTTGGTTGTTGATTTTTTCCAGCAGTCAGGAAAAACTGCGCGACATCAGCTTCAAAATCCAGAAAATTACAGCCCAACTATTAGCTATCAAGGAGGAAAAAACTTCCATTTTAAATGACATTTACACCTTGGAACTGGAAATGGATGTGGCGGCCATCGAATTGAACAAATTCAGCTTGTTGCTGGCCGACACCCAGGATACGATTGACCGTAAACAGAAAGAGGAAGGCGCATTGCGTGGAAAGGTCGCGCGCTCGCAGGAAAATGTCAGGCGCATTCTGCGGGTTTTATACAAGATGGGTGAGTTGGGTTATGTGAAACTTTTTATCAACATCGGGAATTTGGATCAATTGTTCAGGAATTACCGCCTGATCGTGGCCTTGATGGAAGACAGGGTCAGTGACATAAAGGTAATTCGCCAGGGCATCAGCAAACTGCAAAAAATCAAAACCGAACTGAAAATTGAATTTGACCGGTTGTCGGGCCTAAAAAGTGAAAAAGCGGCCAAGCTGAGCAGCTTGAATGGCTTGAAACAGAATAAATTGGCTATCATTTCAAAAATCAACCGCCAGCGTGATTTCAACTCAAAGTTGCTGGAAGAACTTAAAATTGAAGGAGAAAATCTGACCGATTTTTTAAATCAAAAAACTGGATCGCCGGCAGTCGATACGGTCAATTTCGGCTTGCTGCGGGGCAAATTGGCCTGGCCGCTGCTTGGGAATATCATTTCCAGTTTCGGGAAAAAAAAGAGTTCCCGTTTCAATACTTATACCTTCAATAATGGCATTGAAATCAAGCCGCAGAAATCCGACGAAATCACAGCGATTCAGGGCGGGGAAATTATTTTTTGCGATTATTTCAAAGGTTACGGTAATTTGTTGATCATTCAGCACCCGGGGAATTTCCACTCTCTTTACGGCCATTGTGAGAAATTTTTAAAAAAGTCGGGCGATCGCGTCGGGCCGGGCGAAGCGGTTGCTTTGGTCGGTAACTCCGGCTCGTTGTATGGGAAATGCCTCTATTTTGAAATCAGGCAGAATTTAAAGCCTCAGGATCCATTGCTGTGGCTGCATAAAAGATGATAGAATCCATCTTTAAGAAATACAGATGAAAAACATAAAAAAGGGGCAAAACCGTTTCCAGCACAGAGCAGCCGCACTTACTTTTATTATTTTTATTGCCATTGCCCTGAGCACGGTGGTTTTGCTGGAATTTCTTGATTATCGGGCCGGCAAATATTCGTTGATTTTCACAAAAATCATCACTTTGCGGAAGGCTCAGGCGACAAGCGAAAAGTTCGACCGCGAATGGATCGAAACCCTGGTCCGGCGCAAAGTGGTTTTTGATTTTTTTAAGGACCGCGACGGGGTAATCCATTTCAGCATCGAAGTGGCCGAGCCCGGCTATTTTCCTTTGGCCAAGGACTTGCATTTGCTGGTCCAAAAATACCGTGGTTTATCCAAGCTGAGTGAGGTCCAGGGCATGAAAGAGCAGATCATTTATTTGTACCAGATCCGATTTGAAAAGCGGCTCACCCATGTCATTTTACTGACCAGGCGTTTTTTAATAATTCCTGCCGCTGCCAGGGTTGAAATACCAGTAGCAATAGTAAAAAAAAGTCAAGTGGAAAAAATTCCCCGCCTCGCCTTTATTATTGATGATATTGGCTACACGGATTTGATGGCCGATCAATTGCGCGACCTGGGTATCCCGCTGACCGCGGCCGTTATCCCGTCGGCTCCGTACGCCCGCAATGCAGCCGAAAAAATCCATGAATATGGTTTGGAAGCAATCATTCATCTGCCCATGCAGCCCAAGGATCCGGCCAATCACCATCCCCGCGACCAGTTTATCTTGATTGATTCCACATCGGCTGAAATGATGGTCCTGATCCAAAACGCCCAGGCCATAATTCCTTACGCCCGCGGCCTGAACAACCACATGGGTTCATTGATCACCTCCAATCCGCAAGCGATGCGCCAAGTCCTTGACCTGGTAAAAAAAGCGGGCTTGTTTTTCATCGATTCCAAAACCACTTACGAGACCGTCGGTTTTGACTTGGCCAGGGAAATGAAAATCAAAACCATTAGCCGCGATGTTTTTCTCGACGATGAGCAAAATTATGCTCACAGCACCAGCCAAATTAAACGTCTGGTAGAACTGGCCAGAAAAAACGGTCGTGCCCTGGCCATTGGCCATCCGTTCGCGTCCACCCTGGCTGCCCTGCGTGACGCAATCCCTTGGCTTAAAACACAAAAGATTGCCATTGTTTTTGTTTCCGAATTGCTGGAGTAGCCAGTTATTTGCCCCATAAGTACTTGATGTCTTCAAGATTTGACTCGATAGCAAAGGGCAGGACCTGAGCAAACCCGTCCAGGATAACAACCGCGTTCAGGCTTGAATCCATCGTGGTCGCGGCAGACAGGCGCTGTAAAAACTGCCGGTTCACCTGGCCGATTTTCTCGTACATTGCCACTATCCCCTTGAGTGACAAATCGGGATTCTGGTAGTGAAAAATAATTTCGCCCAGCAAGTACGATGAAACAACCCGGAATATGGTTTCCTCCATGGTCGAAAACGGCAGATGAAAACGCGCCATGGGCCGCAGCTTTTCAAAATGCGGGCAGCCGCTGGTAGCCATTAAAAACCCCATGAACGAACTCAGAGCGGTTTGCAGGTCGCATTCTTTAAAATAAGTGCGCTCGGGGCCGGTCACCGTAAGCTTGACCTTTTCGTAGGAAATGCTGGCTTTGAAATCATTAATGGGCCTTACGGTCGAGAGTGCCAATGGACAGTGGGAAACGCTATCGCTGGACAATGGACAGACAGCGCACTTTTCAAAATCCAGTTCGGTCCACTTCGGCTTTTCCTGGTTAGCGACAAACTTTTGCCTGACCGTTGTCGTGTCCAATAAAATATCGTATTGAACTTTCCTTTCCGCAAACTCGAACAAAAATGAAAACGTTAGATATTCTTTCTCAGCCATCATCTTATTCTACCAATAATCTTAAACAAAGAGAATGCCTGGGGCAAATAGAAAGTTCGGAGTTCGGCGTAGTACAAATTAAATCCATCAGGATAGATGGATAATTTGTGCTGCGATTTTTCATTGACAAACAGGCCTTGTTATTATATTATTAATATCTAATTTATGAAAATATTAGTCGCCGAAGAGGCGGGATTTTGTTTTGGAGTGAAAAGAGCCTTGAAATTAATCAATGAATACCTTCAAAAAGGAAATAAAATTCAAACTTTCGGGCCGCTGATCCATAATCTTCCGGTTTTGAACAATTTGGCCGCTAGGGGAGTTAATTCCGTTTCCTCAGTCAAGGAAATCGAAAAAAGCAAAACCCTGTGCATTCGGACTCACGGCATCCACCGTGATGTTGAAAAGTATTTGCTGAAAAAAGGCGTCACCACCATGGACGCCACTTGCCCGCTGGTGAAAAAAGAACAGAAAATCATCGCCCAACTGCACGCTCAGAAAGCTAATATTCTGATCATCGGTGATAAAAACCATCCAGAAATCATTGCCGCCCAAAGCTACGCCAAGAAGGTGACCATCATCAATTCCCTGACCCAGGCCCAAGCGCTCCCGGCCTGCAAGCAGATCAGTGTGGTCGCCCAAACCACTTTAAATACGGAATTCTTCAAGGAAGTGGTCGCCATTTTACTTGCCAAAACTGAAAAACTTACCATTTTCAATACCATTTGCCAGGCGACCAAGGACCGTCAGCAAGCCGTAAAAAAACTGGCGCCCAAAGTCGATGCCATTATCGTGGTCGGCAGCAAAATTTCATCCAACACCAAAAAACTTTTCCAGCTCGCCAAAGAGAAAAACAAAAATTCGCTGCACATTGAAACCTGCGCCGATTTGCAAAAACCAAGGAATCTGGCCAGAATAGCCAAATTCACTTCCATCGGCATTACCGCCGGAGCGTCGACCTCGCCGGAAGAACTGGATTGCGTAAAAAATTTCTTGCAGAAACTATAAACGTTAAGGAGACATGACATGTCAGACACAAATGATGCCATTGAGAACAACCAAGATGATTTTTCCAAATTGGTCAAGGATTACGATTTGAAAAATCTCGCTTCCAACGCTCCCATTGAAGGCCGCATAGTCGATATTGTCGAAAATCGCGTGGTTATTGATATCGGCCAGAAAACCGAAGGAATTTTGGACCGCCAGGAGTTATTGGATTGGGATGGCAACATGAAATATAAAATCGGCGACCCGATTTCGGTACTTCCCAAAAACGTCAATTTCAAGGAAGGATACATCACAGTTTCCAAAAAACAACTGGACGAGCAGGAGGGCTGGGAAAACGTGTTCCACGCTTATAAAACGAATACCCCGCTGCTGGGAAAAATCACCAAAATGGCTCCCGATGAAAAAGGCTTTCTGGTCGACATGGGCATAGAGATGTTCCTGCCCATAAGTCAGGTGGATATTCAAAAAATAAAATCCCCAAAAAAAGTGCTGGGCAGGGACTTCTTGTTCAAAGTCGTCAAACTGAACAAAAAAGAAAAAAATGGCACCCTCTCGCGGCGCATCATTTTGGAAGAAGAAAAGCA
>JBAXOR010000103.1:0-5138 GCA_037133155.1 Chrysiogenales bacterium
ATGGCGCTGCAGGTCCTCCAGCGTACCGATGGTGAAAAGGTATATGTTGTCGGAATGGATGGCCAGCCTTTCAGCCCTGATCTTGATCTGCACCGCCGATTCTTCGCCTGAATAATAAAGGACCTTTTTGCCTTTTTCAGATAAAACAGCCGAAACTTCCAGAAGCAAGGTCGATTTGCCGACGCCCGGTTCACCGCCGATCAGGATCACCGAATGGGCGACAATTCCCCCACCCAGCACGCGGTCGAATTCGTCCATGCCCGTCAGGAGCCTTTTGATCTCCTGAGGATTGATCTCGCTGATTTTTTGCGGCAGATTGCCGTCTATTGTTTCTGCGGCTTCTTCATCTTCAGGAGCCGCGCTTTCCACAAATGAATTCCAGGCCTGGCATTGCGGACAGCGGCCATAGTATTTGGGGCCCTGGAAACCGCATTCAATACATTCAAATAAACTTGAATTTTTCATGGTAATAATAATTGAAACTGCTTTCCATCACGAATTTACGGTTGCCCGATTCTGTTGGCCGGCACTGTTATTCCCGTTCGCGGGATTCCAGATTGGCAAATTTGGTGAATTTATCCAGGAAAGCCAGGACGATTTTTCCGGTCGGCCCGTTCCTTTGCTTGGCGATGATCAAGTCCGCTTCACCTTTCCTTTCCGAATCCTTGTCGAATTGGTCATCGCGGTGAATGAAGATGACCACGTCGGCATCCTGCTCGATGGAGCCGCTCTCCTTCAGGTCGGAGAGCTGGTATCTGGGGCCTTTTTCCCGCTTGCCGCCCCGGGTTTCCGGAGCGCGATTCAACTGCGCCATGGCTACCACCGGGATCTGCAGTTCTTTGGCTAATTCTTTCAGGGCAGCGGTGATAATGGTCACTTCCTGGGCCCGGTTATCGTTGCGGCGCAGATTTTCGCCCGTCACTTTGATCAGCTGTAAATAATCGACAAAGACGATATCCAATTTCTTTTCAGCCTTCAACTTTCTGGCTCGGGCTTTCATTTCCACAATGGAAAGGGACGCCGAATCGTCGATGAACAGCTTGGACTTTTGCAGTTCGGCAGCGGCCAATTCCAGGTCGTGCCATTCCTTGTTGGTCAAATGAGGTTTGCCGGTCCGGATCGATCCCATGCTGACCTTGGCATGAATGGCCATCATGCGCATCAGCACTTGTATCCTTGACATTTCAATTGAATAAAAAGCTACCGATTTTTCTTCCCTGATGGCCATATTGACGGCAATATTCAAGGCCAGGGCGGTTTTACCCATGGATGGTCGGGCGGCAAAAACGATCAGGTCGCCGTTCTGAAAACCGGAAGTGATATCGTCGAGATCGTAGTACCCGGTCTTCAGTCCGGGGCTCTCCCCTCCTTTCTGGATCCTCTCGATCAGATCCATGGCGTCGGGGATCATGTCGGCGGTGGACATGAACCCTTTCTTGACACGGTCTTCGGAGATCTTGATGATGTCTTCCTGCATTTCATTGAGCAGGCTGATAGTATCGGCGGAAGGATCCACTCCTTTCTGGATGATGCCCATGGAAGTGATTATGATTTTTCTGAGCAGCGAACGGTCTTTGACAATTTTAATATATTCCTTGATGTCAAGGTTCTCGGGAATGTCATCGACCAGGGTGGAGATAAAAGCGTGACCGCCTACGAATTTTAATTCCTTGTTTTTTTCCAGAAAACTGGCTACGGTGACTATGTCAGCAGTGGAACTGTTGTTGGTCAACTGCAGGACGGCCGCAGCTATAAGGTTATGGGTATCCCTGAAAAAATCTTCACTACTGATCTCGGAAAAAACCTGATTAATGTAACGATTGTCAAGGAGCATTGCCCCGAGCAACGCTTTTTCAGCTATTTCATCATGGGGCAGTGCCTTTTTCAGATCAAGCGTTATGGACACAGTTAATCAGGGGTTTCGTCGCCATCCTTCAGAACCGCGATTTTCATTTCCGCTTCGACATCCTTGAAGAGTTTGATTTTGAGTGTATAATTTCCCAGTCGTTTGATGGGCTCGTCGAGATGGAGTTTCTTCTTTTCCACACTGATACCCATAGCTTTTAGTTCTTTTTCAAGCTCACTGGTGGTAACCGAGCCGAATAAAACGTCATTTTCTCCGGCTTTCTTTTTTATGGTGATGGAAAGTCCTTCCAGCTTTTGTTTTTGCTCAACCGCGGAGAGTTTCTCGATTTCCAGTTGTTTCTGGTGCTTTTTCTTCTTGTTTTCCATCAGGGTGATATTGTGAGCGGTTACTTCAACGGCATATTTTCTGGGCAGCAGGAAATTGCGGGCAAAGCCTTTTTTCACTTCAATGGTATCTCCGAGATTGCCGACTTTTTCGACATCGGCAGTTAATATGACTTTCATGTTAGTAGCCTCGTTTTTCTTCGCTGAATTTGATCAAAGCCATCTGTCTGGCCCTTTTGATAGCCTTGGCAAGCTGCTTTTGATGATATGCGCAGGTACCGCTGACCCTCGCCGGGAACATGCGCCCGGTTTCGGAAATATAATTTTCCAGGTTTCTGAAATTCTTGTAGTCAACTAGCGTAATTTTGTCTTTGCAAAAGGCGCAGTATTTTTTTCGAACCGAATAGTATTTTTTCTGGGGCTTGCCGTCAGTGGAACTACTTCTCGTCTGCATAGGTTTTCTCCTCTTTTTCTACGAAATCATTGCCTTCCTTCCCTTCTTCATGGCTGTCCTGGGTCTTTCTCCTGAATTGCTCGATTTTTCGCCATCTTTTGGTCAGCTTGTTGGCTTTCTTCAATTTGTCATCCAGTCTTAAAGTAATGAAGCGCAATACTTTTTCCATTTGTTTCAGACGTCTTTCGAGGTCGGCGATAACCGCTCCATCGACTTCGGCCTGGATAAACACGAAATAACCTTCCAGATTTTTTTTGATCGGATAGGCCATTTTTTTCCTTCCCCATTCATCAATGTTTTGGATCACACCTTTGGCTTTCTTGATGGTGCCGCTGATGGATTCCACGATTTTTTTTACTTCTTCTTCATTGGCATCCGGGGTGATGATAAAGCCAATTTCATACCTGCTGTTCATTATTCCTCCTTGTGGATGTTTTAGCCTCTTCACCTGGAAGAAGCAAGGAGTTCTTTCTCCTGTTAAATGTATTCATGGTACTAAGAATATCCGTTTCCAAAATCGCGTGTGCCGCATCGGCAGCTTGCATAATTCCCAGTTTGAAAATTTCATATTTTTCACCCCGGAACGATGTCAATACGTAATGGATCATGTTTTTAGTTTTTTGGCCGGGATTTTGGATGCCGATGCGCAAACGGGGAAAGTCCTGGGTGCCGCTGTGCTGGATGATCGATTTCATGCCTTTATGAGTGCCGGCGCTGCCCTTTTCCCTGATTCTGATATGGCCCAGTGGCAAATCAATGTCATCAAAAATAACCAGCATCTGCGCATAATCAAAAGTAAACATTTTTTTCAATTTTTGCACTGCCAGTCCCGATTCATTCATGTAGGTCATGGGTTTAACCAATACGACCGGTTGGCCGCAGATCGCGGTTTTCCTGTACTGCATGAATTTTCCCATCCCGGCCAACTGGATATCATGGCGCCGGCAAATCTCGTCGATGCATAAAAATCCGGCGTTGTGCGGTGTTTTTTCATATTTTTTATCGGGGTTACCCAAGCCAATGAAGACAAAAATTTATCCCTCCTTTTTCGCTTTTCCCTTGCCTTTATCTTTATCTTTATCCTTTTCCCTACCTTTCTCTTTTTCAGCAGGAGCAGCCCCGTCGGGAGTCGCTTCAGCACCGGCAGTACCGGCTGCGCCCGCGGCAACGGCGACGCCTTCGACCGCACCTTCGGCGACTTCAGCCACTTCGGCCACTTCCACGACTTCTTCCTTGGCTTTGGCGGCTACTGCGCAAATCACCATATTGGCCGGGGAAATAACCTGGTAGTCGTCGGTTTTAGCCAAGGTTTCCACTTTGATGGACTGGCCGATATGGAGGGACGAAACATCGATCCTGATTTCCTTGGGAATCTGGGTGGGCAAGCAACGGACGAGTACTGCACGGTTGATAAACTCCAGCAAGCCGTCTTCGGTCTTGACCCCGATCGCTTCCCCGAACAGAGCCACTGGCACTTCGACTTCCACAAGTTTGGTTAAATCGATGCGGATAAAATCAATATGAATGATGTGGTCCGATAAATAATCATACTGGATTTCCTTGATCATGGCATCGAACTTGGCTTTATTGCTCTGTAAAATACGCAAAAGCGAGTTTTCCTTTTTTTCAGATTTCATGATGTTTTTGATATCACCCAGATCGACCGAAATGGGGATGCTTTCAGCGGTGATCCCATAGACAATAGCCGGAATTTTCCCTTGCGCCCGCAGACTTTTGCAGGCTTTTTTGCTTATTTCTTCCCTTAATTCGGCATTGATTGTGATTAAATTTTCCATTTTCTCCTCTTTTTATAGAAATAATTTTGAAACTGATGTTTCTTTGTGAATGCTTTCAATGGCGTCGGCGAATAATTCAGCCACAGACAGAACTTCGATTTTTTGACATTTTCCCTCATCGCCAGGCCGGGGAATGGTATCGGTGACGTATATTTTTTCCAAGGGAGCGCTGTTGATCCTTTCCAGGGCTTGCCCGGAGAATATTCCATGGGTACAGGCGGCGAATACCATTTTTGCCCCTTTCTTTTTTAGGGCTTTGATGGTTTCAGACAGAGTTCCGGCCGTATCGATGATGTCATCAACGATGATGGCGTTTTTACCTTCCACGTCGCCGATGATGTGCATCAACTCGGCCACGTTGGGAGCCGTCCTTTTCTTGTCGGCGATGGCCAGGTCGGCGTTCAGCTTGCGGGCAAAAAGCCGGGCCCTCTCTACACCTCCAGCGTCGGGAGAAACGATAACCAGGTCCTGCAATTTCATTTTTTTAAAATGGGATATGAAAACCGGCAGAGCCATCAAATTGTCGACCGGGATATTGAAAAAGCCCTGGATCTGGGCGGCATGAAGATCGATGGTTAGGACCCTGGAAATACCTGCCGTCTCCAGCAGATCGGCCAACAAACGGGCCGAAATAGCGACACGGGGCCTGTCCTTGCGGTCCTGCCGGGCGTAAGCGTAATAAGTGACCACGGCAGTAA
>JBAXOR010000104.1:0-5074 GCA_037133155.1 Chrysiogenales bacterium
AGTGACAGTGTTATTGTTTTCAAGCCGCTGTTCTGGTATATTGGCTTTTACAAAAAACAAGGAGTCGCAAATGAAAAAAATTCATATCCTCACGTTTTCACTGTTGCTGGTAATCTTCGGCGCCTGCGGCAAAGCCGCCAGTGTAGCCGCCAAGCCGCTCAAGGCCGAAGATTTGGATAACCAGAAAAAAAAAGTCAGCTACGCCATTGGCCTGGACATCGGTAAAAATTTCAAGGAGCGGGCCATGGACATCGATATGGAAATTATGATCCAGGGACTGCGCGATGCCCAGGGCAGCGGCAAACCACTGCTCAGCGCTGAAGAAATTCAAAAAACAATGACCCAGTTTCAGCAGGATATGATGAAAGTCGAACAGGAAAAAAGAATGGGCCAGGCCCAGGGCAACAAAGCCAAAGAAGAGGCGTTTCTCAAGGAAAACGCCAAAAAGCCCGGCATCAAAGTCACAGCCAGCGGCTTGCAGTACTTGGTGATCAGCACCGGCGCGGGTCCGCTGCCCAAGCTCACCGACACGGTTAAAGTCCATTACCGCGGCACTACGCTTGACGGTACCGAATTCGACAGTTCCTACAAGCGCAACCAGCCTGCCGTTTTTCCCCTCAACGGCGTGATCAAGGGCTGGACCGAAGCCCTGCTGCTGATGAAGGTGGGTTCCAAATGGCAGGTGTTCCTCCCCTCCGCCCTGGCCTACGGAGAACAGGGCGCCGGCCAGGTCATCGGCCCCAACGCCACCCTGATCTTCGACGTGGAACTGCTGAGTATTGAAAAAGCGGAGGCTGCGGCCCCCAAAAAATGAACTGGCCGCTGGCCCCCTATATTATCTGGGTCAGCTATGCCGCAGCCCTGAACATTTCAAAATATTTTCTGAACCGCTGATTGTATTAAAACGGTTTTGAACACCCTGGATGGTCCGTAGGGGCAGCTCAAATCATCCGACCCCGCAGGGAGGCGGATCTGATTTGTCTGCCAAGTAGGGCACGGCGCGCCGTGCCCCAACTTTCATGGACTAATATCAAATCGTTCTTCAGGGTCTGGGAAAATTTCTTTTTCGTTCGTTGCTGGAAGAGGGTTCTTCTGCGTCACGGTTTTCTTCTTCAATGCCCAGCCGAAAGGCTTTCATTTTGACAGTGACATCGATAATGCTGTTTTTGACCGTGATCTTTTCGCCGCTGAGCAGCGTTATGACTGTATCGGGCGCAGATTCCACCTGGCTGATCAGATCGACGTTAAGTAATAATTCGGTTCCGTCAAGACGATATAGCCGGATCATTTTAGCATTGCCTCCGCGAAAAGCCCGAACATTTGCCATTTCATTAATAAGGATAGGGCAATGATAGCATTTTTCAACTAATTAAACAATTTTTTTTCTCAGCGAACCATTGTGCTGCCGGGAAAACGCGTTCGGTTTGACTTTCAGGACCGATGCCGTTATAGTTCCGTCATGGAAGCTGAAAATTTCCATTGTCATTACCAACTGCAGGCCGCATGGCTGGCACCGTCCCGGCGCTATCTTTTTCGCAAAGTCGGACTGGCCAGCCATGAACGCATCCTTGATTTTGGCTGCGGCAGCGGCGTGATTACTGAAGAACTCAGGGAAATCTGCGGCCGGCCGGTGTTGGGCGTCGACCGCGACCCGGCCCTGATTGCTTTCGCTCAAAATGAATATCCCCAGAACCGTTTCTTGGCTGCCGACGAAAATGAACTGCTGAAGCAGGGGCTATGCTTTGATCTGATCGTCCTTTCTTTTGTTTTGCTGTGGCAGGCCAAACCCGGCCAATTTTTAAAAAAGCTGAAAAAACTGCTTGCCCCTGAAGGAACCCTGCTCATCCTGGCCGAACCCGATTACGGGGGCCGCGTTGATTTCCCCGACGAGCTCCATTTTTTAAAGGAGATATTTACAAGCCATATTATCAGCCAAAAAGGCGATCCTTTTATCGGCCGAAAACTTAAAACCCTATTGTCAAAATCAGGCTGGCAAAAGGAAGTCGGTTTGGCCAGTCATTTGCATTTCCCGGTCGATTACGACTGGAATATCTGGAAAAATGAATGGCGGTTCTGGCAGGTACTGGCAGGTTTATCAGACCAGACCGTAAAAAAAATCCTCCGCCTCGAAAAAAGCGCCTCCCGTTTACAGCAACGCCTGATCCTTTTCCCGGTATTCTACGCCGTTGCCCGCCGTCTTTAAAAAGTGAATTTGACCGCGACGGTCAGCCAGACCTTGACCTTGACGTTGTCTTTCATGGCCGGCGAATATTTCCACTTATAGAGGGTATCTTCCACCACCGCCTGGATATCGGCCGCGACGTTGCCCATTAATATTTTTATTTTCGTGACATCGCCGTTTTCATCGACAAGGATCAGGGCCGGGACGGTCAGGGGGGGCTTGCCCCGGTATTTATTTTTCAATGAAGGGTTGAGAGCCGGCAGATTGCCGGAAGTTTTCTCCGGCTTGACCGAAACATCATTCAAAGCAACCAGCGTCCCTTCCTTGACCCGGGCGGCCTCAACGCGTTTCTTTTCGATCTCCTGCTGCTTCTGATTTTCTTCTTCCTTCTTTTTCAACTCGTCCTGGGCTTTTTTGGCGTCCAGATCTTTTTGGGCTTGTTCGGTTTCCAGCTGTTTTCGGGTCTCTTCGTCGGCTTTCTGTTTGGCCAGCTCATCCGCTTTTTTCTTTTTCAATTCATCCAGGCGCTGTTTTTCAAGTTCCAGGGTTTTTTTCTGAGCTTCGGTCGCCGTGGCCGCCAGTAATTCCAATTGCCTGATTTTTTCATTCTGCACCATGATCAGGCTGGTCAATTCATTCTGTTGATTCTGCCTTTGCAGTTCGTCGGCTTTGACCTTCTCGGCGGTCAACTTTTCAGTTTTTTTGGCCTGGGTTAAATATGAATATCCAGCGCCTGCGCCGACAACGATTACGATAAAAACCACGACCCAAATCCAGGGCGATATTTTTTTACGTTTATCCAATTCATCCAGGATACCGCTGACCAGATCTTCCCTTTTTATCTGTGGTTGCATGGATACCGGCTCTTTCTTTGGTTCGGGAATGACGTAGGCCAACTCCTGTTTGCATAATTTTTCCTCTTCTTCGACACTATCACCGTAAAGCGAATTCATGAAATAAGCCAGGTTGAAAGTGATGGAAGACAATTCCTCAATATGAAAATAGTTGCCGATGAAATCCTTGAGTTCTTTGATGTTCAGAAACCGTTTCAGCGGATTGGGATTAAGGGTTTTTTTCAAAAAAGTGATAAGGTGGGTCAGGAAATTTTTGTCGGTAGACGGGATGATATGGGTAAAAGTCAAATTATTGAACTTGGCGTCAAAATCTTCACCGGGCATGCATGAGAAATATTTGCCCATCAGGATGCGGTAAATCAGGTACCCCAAATGGTAGATATCCGACTGCGAGACTATTTTTTCCTTCCTGATTAATTCAGGAGTCAACCAGGATCCATAACGTTTTTCCAATTCAGCAAAAAGCGTCTCATTCCTTTCCAAGTATTGGAAAATACCATAATTTTTCAGTGCGATCTTCCCGTCATAGTGAACCATAATATTATCAGGAGTCAAAAAACCATGAAACGATTTTTCACCGCTGACAATGATTGAGGACCCCAATTCGATGATATCGGCGACTGCGATGCATAACGACAAGGCCAGATCAAAATTGATCGACAGGCCTTTCTTTTCAACATCGCTGAGGATTTGTTCGATATTTTTCCCCTGGAAATGCTCAAAAATCAAGTGACACTGCGTGTCATTGATAATTATTTTTTCGGGAGAATATAAAAAAGGGATATTTGATTTTTTTATCCCTTCCAGAAGTATCTTGACCCGCTTCCAGATTTCGGCGTGGCCGAAAATTGAGGGACTAACCTCACACAGCACCTTGTGGCCGACAGGCCTGTGGTTTAAAACCGGGGCCACATGGAAATTCATCCCCATGGTGTCGGAAAACATTTCCCGGAAATAAAGGTAATCATTCGCTACTTTATATTCTTTCATTTTTACCTCGCAAAATAATTTACTATTTAATATATAAAAAAAAATAAATAATTGCAATAGATAGTTAATAAAATATTTAGCCCGGCCAGGCGGGTTTGAAAAATGCTGGCGCCTGTGCTAAAATTTTTCTGTTCAAGCGGCAATGCAAATCAGCGAGGAGGAATTATGGCGAAAAAAATATGGCTGGCGGTTTTACTGCTGCTGACCCTGCATTTTTGCCATTCGAAATCGTCCCTGGAAGAAACCAGGCAAATGGCCCAATCCTATGCCGCATGCACTGCCAAATACAACCGTCTCGAAGAAGAACTTAACGCCAAAATGAAAACCACCGGCCCCGGCCAAAATCTGGAAAAAATCATCGCCGCATACAACCGCACCCTGGCCGAAAAGAAAGCGGAACTGGAAAATTTGCTGAAGAAAAAGGGAAAAATTGCCGCCAGTGATGAACTGGATCTGCTGCGCAGCAAAATCATGATCGAGATCGGCCGTTTTGCCGATGCTGAAAAAATCATCGGCCGGCTGAGCCTGGCCAAATCAAGTTTAGCCCTTGAGGCCAAGCTGCAAAAAGTGATTATTCATCTGATCAAGCGCCGCAGCGCAGAGGCGCTGGCCTTGTTCAAAGAGATAGAATCTCAATTAAAAAAGGATACCCAGTTTTACAATATATACCTAACACTGGCCTTTTCGAGCCCCGAAGCTGAAGTCAGCGAAGAATATTCGCTGAAATTTCTGGCCTGCCCGGAATTGCCGGTTATGCTGCAGCCTTACAAAACCAGGGTGTATGCCAACCTGGCAACCCTGGCCAAAGATAATCACCAGCTGGAAAAAGCCAAGGGGTACCTGGAAAAAGCCCTGGCCTTGAACAGCGATCTGTCACTGAAAGCAAACTGGGAAGCCGAGCTGAAACATATTGCGCTACTTAAGCAACCGGCGCCGCCCCTGCAGGCAGGGATTTGGTTCAATACACCGCCGCTAACGCTGGCCGGCCTCAAGGGACAGGTGGCGGTCATTGATTTCTGGGCCCCATGGTGCGACCACTGCCGGGTGG
>JBAXOR010000105.1:0-5070 GCA_037133155.1 Chrysiogenales bacterium
TATACCCGTATTGGGCAGGATTGATTTGCCGATCAAATGATTTTATACAGACAGGCAGACCCCTGGCTGAATACCGGCACCAGGGAACGTATGAATAAATACAATTTTTCTTCTTCTGTGACAGTCAAATTTGCATAACCCTTCTGCAAGCGTTGCAGCTCGCTGAAATTGACCACCAGGTAGGAGAAACCGTCTTTTTTAATGGCGGCAATAAATTCGCCCGCTGTCCGCCTTAGCTGCAGGTATTTTTTTAGAATGCAATAATCCAGGGCCGAAGAAACCTGGTACGGCCTTTTCAGGTAATAATTGCGCGCCTCTCCGGCAATTAAAATTTTAGCCCGGGGCGGCGTATTGGCGTTGATATAAGCGAACACCGGGTAAGTCGGGAAAAAATACTCTTTGTACTCTTGGCTGGAAATTTTTCCGCTCAGCAGGTAATGGGACAAATAAATCCTCTCCAGCAGGGAAAAACCCATAACAAAGTTGACAACGATCAGCAGATAAAAAACTATTTTAAGGATTTTGCCGCCGGCCGCCTCATAGGCCTGCAGGCAAAAAATCGCCAGCATGACAAAAACTGCGTAGATAAAACGCAGACTGCCCGTAAAGAAAGGGGCGGTAAACAAAACCAGCAAGGCCCAAAGCAGCCATTTCTTTTGTGAAAAAGGCAGCAAGAGCAGGAACGGCAGAAAGATCAGAAAAAACGGTCCGACCAATCCCCCCGATCCATAAGTAAAAAAAGACAGATCGTAGGGCAATTTGAAAAAATCGGCGGGCGCATTAACAATCCGGCCAACTTCGGCTTGCAGCCGGGACTGCCGCGCGCCATCCCAAAAAGGGGCCGGGAATATTTTCTGTAAAAAAGGAAAAAAAGGATTGCCGCTGAAGCGGTAATTTTTCAGCAACAGCGGAGAAACAAGCAGAAAAACGATCAGGGCCATGAGCGCCAGTTTTTTCAGATCGGTTTTCGTCCATGGCCTGATGGTCAGGAGCAGGAAAAGGGCCAGCGGCAGCAGGTTGAAGTATTTAATCCCTATGGCAAAGCCCCAGAAAACGGCTGACAATTTCCAGTCGCCCCGCCGGTATTGCTTGATGGCTAAAAAAATAAAAATGGCGCCGGGCAGATCGTTCTTGCAGGTGACCAGAAGAAACAGGGTCATGGGCAATGAAACGATGGCCAGGATCAGGGACAGCTTTTTCCGCACACCCCAATGTTCGACCGCTTCATCGGCTACAGCCAGCACAAAAAACATGCCCAGGGAAAAATGAAAGAGGCGCGGAACCAGGTCGCCGAGAAACACGGCCGGGATCAGGGATATCTCGTAAAAAACAAAAGTGTTGGCGTAAACAAATTGCGGCGTGGCGACAAATCCGCCGCTTTGCAAGTATAAATTGGGAATGCCCAAATGATAAACCAGCGAATCGTAAAATGACGGCGGCAGCGCGGCGTAAAGCAAAGGGAAAACAAAAACAGCAAATTCGGACAGCGGCCTGGTGAAAAAATGTTTCAGCCCGGCCAGGTTTTCATTTCTCCATTTTTTGTTCAGCAGCAGGAAAAGCCAAAGAATAACCGCACCCGCAAAGAATGCCAGAATGGTCAACACATTTATGATTTTAAAAAAAGCAATCAGGTAGAAATACCCGGCGGTCGCCATCAATCCCAGCGCTGCAGCTTCCAGGATTCCAGCAGCGGCGATTCTGAACTTCCAGGCGATAAAATAACCCGGACCAATAACCGCAACCAGTAAAAACAGAGCGCCGAGCAGGGGAAAAATCAGCCATTGGCCGTAACTGAACAAGAGCAGATTGACAGTAAAAATCACGGCGGCCGCCAACAGCAGGAAACGGACGATCCTCTTATTCATCAAATGGAGTATAGCATTTCCTGCTAACGAAAACCATTTGACATTTTGGGGTATTTCACGTATATTTTTTTTAGAGCCGTATAGCAAATTCTAAAATTTATTGGTTTTTTAGAATAAATTTTGAATTTGCTATACGGCTCTTATCCCCAATGCAGGGGACTTCGCAGCTCTGCTGGGTTAGGTAGGAGACACCATGAGAAATTGGTTATTGTCGCTGATTTTGCTGACCGTTTTTTTCCCGATTGCAGCTGCCGAATCGACACCACAGCCAATAACAATCACTTTCAATCCCGGCCTGGAATGTTCCTGGAATTCCATCAGCAGCCTGGGTGGAGAAGAAAAAACAGCGAATACTTTTAATTTTTTGGCCTCCAGATTGGCAGTGAAGATGGACATCTTTGATTATCTCGCACTGGAGATTTTTGCCGGCTACCATTCCGCCTTCGCCAAAAACCCGCTCGATTTCACCGCCATGCCGCTTTCCTTGCGTTGGGACCGTCAAAAATTTGGGGGGCTGCTGCTGGGTGCGGCCATCATTTCCGAACCGTTCAGCTTAAATGATTTTTCACTTAAAATCAGAGGGGAATTCACCTTCGCCCTGGAAAAAGAAAGGACCTGGGAAATTAAACTCCCCATGATCAGCGGCCAGGCCACAGGGGATAATGCCTTCAGCCTGCTGACCCTGGATGTGACCGCGCAATATCAGGGGTTTACTGGCGTAACCATTTTTATTGGCCCGCGCCTGAATCTGCTGCACGGGAAATTCATCGCCACCGAAAACATTGCTGACCTGCAAGGCCAACAGGAGTTTTCCTACCGCCAAAAAAACCTTATCGGTCCGCTGGCCGGTATAGCGATCGAAATCGGCGACAACTGGGAATTGAACTTTAAAGCCAGCATCCTGGCCCGGACTGAGCTTTCCCTGGCTGTTTTCTATGTATTTTAGAACCTTAAAATAAATTTTTTTACTTTTTGTGTTAAAATTTATTTTCTAAAGGTTCTTATCCGGTTTTTACCGGGTTAGAGGGTAACCATGAAAATTAAAATTATTTTCCCGCTTTTACTGTCAGGTATATTCATTGCTTTGGCCGCAGGGCAGCCAGGGCATTTTCTGGGCCGGGAAGGCGAAAGAATCCCTTCTACCATAGAATCTGCCCAATTTGTTCCCGGTCAATTGGTCCTCAAATTGGCTGCCAATAGCAAGGCAGCGGAGTATAGCAACAAACTTCTGTCCGGTGACTATGGCAGTCAAATCAAGAGCCTGCGCCGCGAAAAACACTTTGGTTATTTGCTGATTGAAACTTTTCCCGAAACCAACCTGGCCGAATTCAAAAAAAGACTGGCCGCTGAAAAATGGGTGCAGGACGTCTCGTTCAATTTCCAGGCAGCGATGAACGGCACGATTCCCAACGAACAGTTTTTTTCTTACCAGTACGCCTTGCTCAACAATGGCCAGGTTTTTTACCCGGAAAAAAATCTCACAGGCACCAGCACCGCCGATATCAAAGCCAGTGAAGGCTGGATCTGGAGCACCGGCAGCAACGGTACCATGATCGCCATCGTTGATTCCGGGATGGCTCAAGCCCACGAGGATTTGAAAAACAAAATCATGCCGGGCTACGATTTTGTCAACGATGATGCCGACCCGCAAGATGACAACGGCCACGGTACTTTCGTGGCTTCTTTGGCCGCCGCCGAAACCGACAATGGCATCGGCATTGCCGGAGTGGCCTGGAACGCAATGCTGCTGCCGGTGAAAGTCCTGGACAGCCAGGGCAACGGCAACTACCTGACTATTGCCGCCGGCATCAAATACGCCGCTGACCAGGGCGCTAAAGTGATTAACCTGAGCCTGGGCGGCGATAGTGCCAGTTTTATTTTAAAAGACGCCTGCCAATATGCCTTTAATAAAGGCTGTACCCTGATAGCCGCTGCAGGCAACACTGGCAGCGAAGCGGTCCAGTTCCCGGCCGCGTACGATTCATTGTGCCTGGCCGTCGGTGCCAGCGATGCCAATGATACCCTGGCCCCTTTTTCCAACCGCGGCCTGCAAATCGACGTGGTGGCTCCCGGTGTCTGGGTTTTCGGTGCCAGCTTCAATCCGGCGCGACCGACGGAATTGCGCTCCTATGATTGGGACAACGGAACTTCACTGGCCGCCGCCCATGTTTCCGGTGCCGCGGCCCTGCTGATCGCCTATAAACCGCTGCTGACCAATTAACAGGTCATGGCCATTATCAAGTATACCGCTGATGACGTCAACAGCGAGCAAAACCCGGGAGTTGACACGGAGATGGGCTACGGACGCATTAATTTGCAAACCCTCCTTTCCCCGTATAACCTGAACTGATGCTTTCCTATCTCAAAGTCCAAAACCTGGCAGTAGTGGAGAAAGTCGAGCTTGATTTTTCCGCGAACCTGAATATTTTGACCGGAGAAACCGGAGCCGGGAAATCAATTCTCATTGACGCGATCATGCTGTTCATCAACAAAAAAACTCCGGCCAACATTGTGCGTAACGGCAAAGATAAACTGACTGTCGAAGCCTTGTTCGTGCAGCAGGACGAGGAGATCATTTTAAAAAGGGAAATCACCAGGAACAAATCCCTGACCTATCTCAATGGTGAACTCGTGCCGTTTTCCAAAGTCAGAGAAAAAGCCGAAGGCTTGCTGAACATCTACGGCCAGAAAGACCACGTTTTCCTGCTCAACACCGCCAACCACCAGGTTTTCCTCGACCAGTTCGCGCAGCATGGCAGCCTGTTGCCGGAAATGGCTGAAAAATGCCGCGCCATTCGCGCACTGCAGGCCAGGCGGAATGAGCTGCAAACGAAAAATGCCCAGGCCAAAGAAAAAATCGATTATATGAATTTTCAGCTCCATGAAATCGAAAACCTCAACCTGTGCCAGGGCGATGAACAGCTACTGCAGGAACGCCTGAAAATCCTGGCCGCGGCTGAATCGATCCTGGAAAAGTCAGACATCCTGATCCAGGATTTTTATCAAAAAGACAATTCGGTTTACAACCTGCTGGCCAGGGACCTGGCTGCCGCCGCTTATTTAGCGTCATTGTTTCCCGAATTCAGCCATTTAAAAGCTGAAATTGACCGTTTCTTCAACCTGCTGCCGGAAATATCCGGCTTTTTGAATACCATGGCCGGAAAAGTTGACTTCAATGAAAACGAACTGAATGAAATTTCCGAAA
>JBAXOR010000106.1:0-5066 GCA_037133155.1 Chrysiogenales bacterium
TTCATTCCGGCCCCTACCCTGATCGGCACTTTCGGCGCTTTCATCAAGATCAAATCACCATTTCCATCCAAAAAGGCCCTTTTTGATGTGGGCCTGGCCGGTCCCCTGACTGGGTTCATGGTGGCCCTGCCGATTATTTTTATCGGTATTGCCCAATCGCAGATCGTCCCCAAAGAGACATTGCAGACCGGCTTGACTTTGGGCGAACCGCTGATTTTCAAATTCATAGCCTGGCTCGTTCTCGGTCCCGTTGCCGGGCAGCATGATATCCTGGTTCATCCCATGGCTTTTGCCGGCTGGTTCGGCCTTTTGGCCACGGCCTTCAATCTCTTTCCCATCGGACAACTCGACGGCGGCCATATCATTTACGCTTTGGTTGGGAAAAAATCGTATTATGCCAGCGTGGCTTCAATTATCATCATATTGCTGTTGGGGATCAAATATTGGCAAGGTTGGCTTTTCTGGGCGCTGATCGTTACTTTCGTCGGCCTGCGCCATCCACCGCTATTTGCCGATGAAAAAATCGATTTAAAAAGGAAAATCCTGGCTGTAATCGCCCTGCTTATTTTTCTCCTTTCCTTCACTCCGGCCCCCCTGGTACTGGCCCCATATATCGGGAAATAGTTTTGAAAACTGCCGGCGCCTATGCTATGATTTCCTGATGAACAAGGATTTTGACCGCTATATCCTTAAGGAAATCGCCTCTCCCTTCGCAATTGGTTTGCTGGTTTATACCTTTACCCTGCTGACCAATCAAGTCCTTATCCTTTCCAAAACGCTGATCGCCAAAGGGGTGACCGCCGGCACGGTTTTCAAGATATTGTTCTACTTGTTACCCGACATGCTTTCTTTCACCATCCCCATGGCCACGCTGATGGGCGTACTGGCCGGGATGAGCCGCCTGAGTTCTGATTCCGAAATTGTAGCTTTCCGGACCATGGGCATCCATAACCGCAAGATTTTAAAACCGGTGCTGCTGTTTTCGGTCAGCACCTGGCTGGTTTCTTCATGGCTGCTTATGTTCCTGGCCCCGGAGGCCAATTACCGTTTCAACAAATTATATTCCGAGGTGGTTCTATCGCAGACCATTTCCGGGATAAAACCCGGTATTTTTTATCAGGACCTGCCCTTTTTAAGCCTCTATTTCCGCGATCAGGACCATGGCGGCGAATGGCAGGACGTGTTCCTGTGTTCAATGAAAAATCCCGAAGAGGACACATTGATTTTTGCCAAGAAAGGCAAATTTATTTACAAGCAATCCCAGAAAGACAACTATATCGTCCTTTTTGACGGTGTAATCCACACTTTTAAAAAGAAGGACCAGGCAAAATATGCGTTGACTTTTTTTACCCAGAAAATTGAAAAAATCAGCAACCTGGTCACCATCCGCCAAACCAGGCGCAGCACGCAGTTGGTATTTTCAGAACTTTACCGCAAACTGCGCGAAAACCCGGGCGATGTGCTGCTGAGCCTGGAATTTCATAAAAAATTCGCCCTGCCGTTCGCATGTCTGGCTCTGGGTTTTCTAGGCCTTTCCCTGGGCATTTCCACCAAAAAAGGTGGCAAGACCAGCGGTTTCGTTATTTCATTGGGGATCATTTTTGTCTATTACGTAATGATGACCGCCAGCCGCAACATGATTTTGAAAAATATCATTTCTCCTTTCTGGGGTTCCTGGGCGCCGACTTTTTTTCTGGTGGCTATCGGCATTCTTCTGTACCGCTTCGCGGCCCGGGAAAAAGAAATCAGCTGGGACAAAATATTCGCTTTCCGCCATTTACAGAAAGACCGGCCCGGATCAGCTGTCATAAAAAAAAGCGGCTTGAACATGGCAACTTTTTCCCGCTGGCTGCCGCTGCGGATTTTGGACCGCTATGTTTTGCGGCGCATGCTGACAATTTTATTTCTGGTCTTTTCCTCGTTGTTGCTGGTTTTTTACATCATCAACATTTTGGAATTGATTGACAACATTATCGAAAACAAAGTTCCCTTTTTCTATGTTTTAAAATACGATTATTTCGTTACCCCGGAAATCATCACCATTATCCTGCCCATTTCCATTTTGACCGCGGTATTGCTGACCTTTTCCCTGATGAGTAAGAACAATGAAGTCATCGCGGTTCAGGTCAGCGGCATCAGCCTTTTGCGTCTGGCTCTGCCCGCCGTGTTTCTGGGCTTGTTTTTGTCGCTGGGCACTTATTTCATCCAGGAAAACATTCTGCCCGAAGCCAATAAAAAATCTGGCCAGATATTGGATGTGATTCATAACCGCAAATCGTTTGTCGACATTGAGTTTGCCAGAAACTGGTTATTGGGCAGGGAAAACCAGATTTATTTTTATAATTTTTATGAAAAAGAAAAAAAACGTTTTATTAATTTCAACATACTTTACCTGAACCGGGACTTTTCAATCCGGCGGCGTATTTCAGCCCGTACGGCGCGCTGGCAGGGCGAAAACGAATTGCTCCTTGCCGATGGGTTCGAAAGGAATTTTCAGGGAAATTTCCCCATAAATTATGCCTCCTTCGCCGAACTGAAGCTGAAAATCAGTGAAACCCGGCGGTTTTTCACCCAAAACATCAAGTTTTCCAGTACCATGAACAGTCAAGAACTGAAAAGATACATCGAATTATTAAAAAAAAGCCGCAGTGATCCCCTGCGCTACCAGGCCCAGTTATTTTACAATTATGCTTTTCCTTTTTCTTCGCTGGTGATGGTTTTTATCGCTATCCCATTTTCATTCCTTATGGGAAATCGTGGCGCCCTTTTCGGCATCGGTATTGCTGTGGGAATTTCCATGATCTACTGGGGAACGCTGGGCATTTTCAGTTCCATGGGGGCCATGGCGGTGTTGCCGCCGCTGTTTTCCGCTTTCGCTCCTCTAATCCTGTTTTCGGCCATTTCATTCGTATTGTATCTGTATATCAAGACCTGACCCAGCAGAGCTGCGAAGTCCCCTGCACGGGGGGATAAGAGCCTTAGATAACAAATTTTCATTGTTAAAAGCGCAGAAAATTTATTATAAGGCTCTGACAAATTTTAGAATTTGCTATAAGGCTCTAAGGCATTTTCCGGTCTTGCCTGAGGTTTGCCTGCGATTCCAAAATCGATGCAAGTGTGATAGAATTTAATATCTTGATGCCCGTATTCAGGAAACTGAGGTGAAAAATGGAGAAAGAAGAGTTAAAGGCCAACCATGATGCGCAGGAGCGGCGCGTCAAGAAAAAACCGTCGCCCAAAAAAAACAAACTTACTCTGGTCCCCCTTTATTGCAAAGGCTGCGGCCTGTGCGTGGATATTTGCCCTACCGGAACCCTGCAGTTGTATGATGACCCGAAAAACAAATTCGGTGCTTCGGTGATAATTGAAGCTCCTGATTTTTGCATCGGCTGCAAGATGTGTGAACTGCAGTGCCCCGATTTCGCCATTTTTGTCAATTACGATGAAGATAAAAAAGCAGGTGCCCAATGAATAAACGCCAGGTTGTGCAAGGCAATATGATTATCGCCAAGGCGGCTTTGGCGGCCGGCTGCGATTTCTTTGCCGGCTATCCTATCACCCCTTCTTCTGAAGTTGCCCAATACATGTCCCGTGAAATGCCGAAAATGGACCGGGTGTTTATCCAGATGGAAGATGAGATAGCCTCATTGGGAGCCTGTATCGGCGCTTCCCTGGCCGGGAGAAAAACCATGACCGCCACCAGTGGTCCCGGCTTCTCCCTGATGCAGGAACATATCGGCATGGCGGTTATGGCCGAAGTCCCGGTCGTCATCGTCAACGTCATGCGCGGCGGCCCCTCAACCGGCATGCCCACCAAACCGGCGCAAGCCGACATGATGCAGGCGCGCTGGGGCACCCATGGTGATCACCCGATCATCGCTGTCTACCCGGCTTTTTCCGAGGAGATTTTCAGCGAAACGATCCGGGCTTTCAATCTGGCTGAAAAATACTGGAATCCGGTGATTCTGCTCCTGGATGAAGTCCTGGGCAAAGCCCACATGGATGTGGAGATACCCGATCCCAGCAGCTATGACGTATACTGGGAAAAGACCAGCCAGGTCATAGATTTAAACATATATGACCGCAAAATCGGCGAAAACCCGCCGCGGGTCGATTTCTTCCACGGCTACCCGATCCATATTGACGGACTCGAGCACGACGCGCACGGCTGGCCTTCCTTTGACGCCAAGACGGTAGACAAAATGCAGAAGCTGCGCATGCAGAAGATCTATCAGAACCTGGATGACATCATAAAATATAAGGAATATTTCCTGGATGATGCCGAGGTCATGGTTTTTAGTTTCGGCATTTCGGCCCGTTCCGCCCTGGCTGCGGTCAAAATGGCCCGCGAACAAGGCATCAAGGCCGGGTTGTTTCAGGCATTGACCGTATGGCCTTTCCCGCGGGCTGCTCTGCAGGAACGGTTCAAAAAAACCAAAAAGGTTTTGACCGTGGAGATGAACATGGGGCAGATGAAATATGAAGTCGAACGTATCGCTTCCTGCGATGTGGAGAAGGAGACCCTGCTGCGCGCCAACGGCATGCCATTTGCTCCCGACGAGGTCCTGAACGCCATCAAGGAGTTTGTCAAATGAGAGACTACGAAAAATATATCCGTTACCGTACTTTCCCAACCCCCTGGTGCCCCGGTTGCGGGGACGGGGTTATTTTGAAATCCATTGCCATGGCCTTTTCCGAATTGAAACTCGATCCGGACAACATTGTGGTTGTGGCTGGTATCGGTTGTTCAGGCCGTATGCCCACATATTTCAATACGAACACCCTGCACACCACCCATGGCCGCGCCCTGACCTTTGCTACCGGCATCAAGTTGGCCAAGCCTGAAAAGCTGGTGGTGGTCATCTCCGGGGATGGCGACGCCACGGCTATCGGTGGCAATCATTTGATCCACGCCGCCCGGCGCAACATCGGCATCAAGATGATCCTGATCAACAACGGCATCTACGGCATGACCGGTGGCCAGGTTTCGCCGCTGACCCCGCCAAAGTTTTTCACCGAAACCACCCCCTATGGCAATATCGAACCGCATTTCAACATCAGAAAAC
>JBAXOR010000107.1:0-5065 GCA_037133155.1 Chrysiogenales bacterium
AGTTGAAGCTAACCGGAGTGGCCCGGGCCAGTTTGGAGGAGCTACTGCTGGATTGCGAGGATTTCTTGCGCCAGCGGGGCATCCGTCTCTGGAAAAAAGATTCGCCGGAAGCGCTCGCAATAAGAAGAAAATATCAGTCGGACAAGTCGGACTGGTCGGACCTGTCGGACGAGTCTGACAAGACAGGACCTTATAAAATAACAAACGTTAGCCCGGAAGAGGCTGCCAACACTCTGATCTGCCTGGTCAACCAGGCGAGCTATTTGTTGCGCAGGCAAATGCAGAGCCTTGAAGAGAAATTTCTACAAGAAGGCGGTTTTACCGAGCGCATGTACAACCAGCGCCAGGCCAGGCGGGGGAAGTCCTGACCTATTTTATCGAATGCTTATCTCCCTTGGAGCTGAATACTTACTTTTTTTTGAATCTTGACAAGCATCGGTCTAATTTGATATTATTTTTTCTAAACTATTTTCATCGGTTCAGCGTCTTAAAGGAATAGTCAAAATCGGAAATAAGGAGATGCGTCAATGATCAAGGTGGAAAATCTGACCAAACACTACGGCGAAATATGTGCCGTAAACGATATCGGCTTTGAGATCCACAAGGGTGAAATACTGGGGCTGCTCGGTCCCAACGGCGCCGGCAAGACGACCTTCATGCGCATTTTGACCTGCTATCTGAATCCCACTGCGGGGACCATCCAGGTCAAAGATTTCAACATCAAGGATCATCCGTTGGAAATCAAGCAAATGATGGGCTATCTGCCTGAAAACGCGCCGCTGTATCCAGATATGCTGGTTTATGACTACCTGCAGTATATTGCCGACATCCGCCAGCTCGATAAGGCAACGAAGCTTTTGCGCATCAACCAATTGGCCGGAACCTGCGCCATCAGGGAGGTCATGCACCAGCCGATCGGCGAACTCTCCAAGGGCTACAAGCAAAGGGTGGGGCTGGCCCAGGCCATGATGGGCGATCCGGAAATCCTGGTTCTGGATGAACCCACATCGGGACTCGATCCCAACCAGATCATCGAGATCCGCGAAATCATCAAAAAAATCGGCAAGGAAAAGACGATCATCCTGTCGACCCACATTCTCAGCGAAGCCGAAGCCACCTGCGACCGGGTGGTTATCATCAATAAAGGCAAAATCGTGGCCGACAGCAACATTGAGGACCTGAAGCAATCGCTGGGCAAGGAATCGGTCATTATCCTGGCCTTCCGCAATACCGATTTCGCCGCGGTGCAAAAAGTGCTAAGCCAGGTTGCCGGCGTCGCGGCGGTGGAAAAAAACGACAGCAACGAAGGCGTACTGGCCGTGAACGTGACCTGTAAAACCAGGGACGATATCAGAAACCAGATTTATGCGGCCATCAAAAAGCAGGATTGGCAACTACTCGAGTTTTATCAGCAAATCCGGTCGCTCGAAAACATATTCAGAGAATTGACCAAGGAGAACTAAGATGAAAAATATCCGCCATATACTCGTTAAGGAATTGAAAAGCTATTTCATTGCGCCGATCGCTTATATTGTCATTGCCATTTTCCTGCTGATCACCGGCTGGTTTTTCTTTTCGACTTTTTTCCTTTACAACCAGGCCAGCCTGCGCAATTTCTTCGGCCTGCTGCCCTTGATCTTTTCCTTCATCATCCCGGCCGTGACCATGCGCCTTTTTTCGGAAGAGATCAATATCGGCTCGTACGAAATCCTGATGACCCTGCCGCTGACCTTCACTGAAGTCATCGTTGGCAAATTTCTGGCCGCCGTGGCTTTTGTCATGATCATGCTGCTGCCGACACTCTCGTACACCATCACCATCGCCATGCTGGGCAAATTGGACCTTGGTCCCATTATCGGCGGTTACATCGGCGCCATATTGCTCGGCGCCCTGTTTTCGGCCATCGGGCTGCTCGCCTCCGCGCTGACCCGCAACCAGATCATTGCCTTTATTATCGGCATGAGCGTCTGCTTCGCCTTGACCCTGATCGATAAAATGCTTTTCTTCCTGCCCGAGTCTTTGCTGGGTGTTATGGAAAACATCGGCGCTGATTTTCATTTCCAGAACATTGCCAAGGGCATTATTGATTCGCGCGATATTCTCTATTTTGTCAGCGCAAGTTTTGTGGCTTTGTATGCCGGCAACCTGGTTATGCAGGGAAAAAAGTGAGAGGTTAACATGATGCTAAAACAAAAAAGCAATTACTATAAATTCCTGATGTACGTGGCGGTTATTTTTCTATTAAACCTGGTCGGTGCCAACCTCTTTATGCGTTTCGATTTGACCAGGGACCGTTTGTATTCCATTTCCGGCATCAGTAAAAAAATGGTGTCAACCTTGTCCGAACCCATGACCATTCACGTATTTTTCACCAAAAATTTACCCGCTCCCCACAACAATACCGAGCGCTATTTAGGGGATTTGCTCAAGGAATATTCCATAGCCGCCAACCATTTTTTCAATTACCAGTTCCATAATGTCAGCGCCCAGGATGAGGAAACGGGCAAGGCGGTCAATGAAAATCAGGAGCTGGCCAACAATTATGGCATCTACCCGGTGCAGATTCAGAAAATCGAAAAAGACGAGGTGAAGTTTCAAAAAGCCTATATGGGTATGGCCCTGATCTATGGCGACATGGTGGAACGGATCCCGACCATCACCGCTACCGATGGCCTGGAATACAAGATCACCACAGCCATGCAGAAGATGAACAACAAGATCGGCGCCTTGCTCAGGCTGCCGGAAAAAATCCGGATCAAACTGTATTTGTCTTCTTCCCTGAACATCGTCGCCCCCTATATCAACGTCAGCGGCCTGGCCGACATGCCGGCCAAATTCGAAACACTGGTGAACAAGTTGAACGATAAAAATTACGGCAAACTGGCTTTTGCCTGGCAGGATCCGACCGCGGAACCGGCCATATTGGCTGACCTCAAAAAGTCCAATTTGTTTCAATTGCAGTGGGAAGGGCAGACGGACCGCCAGGGCAAAGAAATTCCGGGCGGGATAGGCGTGGCCGGGATCGTGCTGCAAAACAGTCAGAAGTCATTGTCAATTCCATTGATCCGGGTGCAGAGAATTCCACTGATCGGTGATCAGTACCAATTGGAAACCATGGAAACCATGGAAAAAAATCTCGGCGACGCCATCGAAAGCCTGCTGAATATCAATGAAAATATCGCTTATCTGGCTGATTTCGGCACGCCTCCCTTGCAGGGAAATATGGGCATGCCCAACCAGCCCCAGGAGCAAAATCTATCAAATTTCAACAGCCTGGTGTCGGCAAATTATTCCCTTAAGCCGGTAAATCTCAAAGAGGAAAAAATTCCGGCCAATCTGAATTGCCTGATCATTGCCGGTCCCAAAGAGGAATTTTCCGATTATGCCCTTTTCCAGATCGATCAATTCCTGATGCAGGGAAAATCGCTGGCTATCCTGCTGGATTCCTTCAACGAAATCATCCCCAACCAGAACCAGTCCTACGGCAACCCCAACCAGGGTCCTTTATACATCCCCTTGAACACCGGCCTCGAAAAGTTGCTCGGCCATTACGGCATCAGCAGCAAGAAATCGTATGTTCTGGATGAAAACTGTTACAAGCAGCGCATGGATGCGAATTATGGCGGCGGCGAGCAGCCCATCTATTTCGCGCCGCTGATTTCGACGCCAAATATTGATGAGCACTTTGATTTCATGAAGAACATCGAACGCCTGATCATGGTCAAGATTTCGCCGCTGGAAATTGACCAGGCAAGGCTCAAGGAATTCGGACTCAATGCCCGGATGCTTTTCTCCTCTTCGGCCAAAGCCTGGGAAATGAGCGGCCAGATCAACCTGAATCCCTATTTTATCCAGAAACCGCAAGGGGATGGCCAGCAAAAAACATATCCCCTGGCCTGTGTTTTAAGCGGTGAATTCCCCAGTTATTTTGCCGGCAAACCGATCCCTGAAAAACCGGCCAAGCCCGAAGAAATAAAACCCGAAGCCAAAGTCGCAAACGTTAAAAAGGCAGAACCCAAGGCCGAAGTAAAGGCCGAAGTTAAACCGGATATCGACATGTCCAAGTTAAAAGCACCCGGCACGGTTATTGCCAAAGGGAAAGCGGGCAAGATTTTCCTGATCGGCACTTCTGAAATCCTGAAAAACAATTTGCTGGATGGAGCCGGAGAATCTCCCAACGCCCTGTTTTTGATGAATTTGCTGGACTTCCTGAACAACCGCGAAGATGTCGCCGTGATGCGCGGCAAACAGCAGCGCCTGAACCTTATGGGCGAAATCAAGGGTGGGACCAAGACTTTTATCAAGACCTTCAATATTGCCGGTTTGCCAATCCTGGTGGTCCTGGCCGGCATTCTGATCTGGATCAAACGCAAGAACCGCCAAAAAAGAATCCAGATGCTGTTCAGGAAATGAATAAGGTAATCAAGGAGATTTAACATGAAATTCATCAAAGCCAAAAACGAATATATCATCCTCGGCGTTGTGATCGTTGCCCTGCTCCTTTACCTGGTGCTGCGCAATCCCAACCGGTTAAACTATCAACTCCCCGGCTTGCCATCCATCGTCAAGGCCGAGATCAGCAGAATCGACATGGCCAAAGCCGGTGCAACGATCCGCCTGGAAAAAAAGGACAGCCAATGGCTGATCCGACCCCAGGGTTTTTCGTCTGATCAAACAAAAGTCGAAGCTATTGTGGACGCAATTTTTAATCTGCGTTTGACGGCCCTGGTTTCCGAATCAAAAAATTATTCCCCGTATGGCCTCGACAAGGAAAATGAAATTATAGTCAAGGTTTATAAAAATGAGCAGCTGCTGCGCGAATTTTCCGTCGGCAACGCCGCTTCCACCTACAATCACACCTATGTAAAACTGGCCAATGATCCCCGGGTCTTCCATGCCAGGAACTCTTTTCGCAGTAATCTTGACCAGAAAATCGACGACCTGCGTGACAAAACCGTGCTGAAGTTTGACAAGGACGAAATCTCGGCCATCGAGATCAATAGCGCCGTAGAGAAAATTCTTTTCACCAAGAATGTCAAACCGGTTGCCGTAAAGCCCAATGAAG
>JBAXOR010000108.1:0-5064 GCA_037133155.1 Chrysiogenales bacterium
AAGGCCGAAGGCAAGGTATACAGGGCCAAGCTGCGCCGTGACATGTTTGACTGGTTCTACGATAAAATTGAAATATTAAACTACAATGTAAAGGGCAGGGATGATATTGAAGATCAGGAGCAATTCGATTGAACGAGCGGTATTGGAGAGTGCCGGATAATGTATTCATCGTACGTTGCGCTCATGCCGCCATTGTTCAAGTTCCTTTCGCAGCGGCAACCAATATTCCCGATCTTTAATTTTTTCAGCAAGCTCTTCTTTTTGGAGCAATGATTCCAGTTTTTCCAAATTTCGTTCCAATGCTGCAGTTAGCAATGGACGAACTGTTACAGTTTTTTTATAGACTTCTGAATATTGTGCGACAAGTTGTACTAATAAAACCGGAGTCCTGCATTCCCTTAACCACAGGTCAATTTTCCCCATGTCCGGATTCAGACTATTCTGAGCGATATCCGTTTCTAGCAAACGACGAATCATTGGCCAGTCCTTTTCCCGCTGAGTTTTTTTCGCTTGAATCAGATCGGAAAGTGAAAGCAGACCTATGGCGCCGATTTCCGGCAGTTCCACTATCGATCGTCGTTTCCACAATTCTTCAAAATCGGAACAGCCGCGCATTTTAGCCATCAAGTCTATTCGTAATCCTTCAACCCCTTCAGACCGGCAACGAAAATGACAGGCATGTCCCCGGCTTAGGACCTGTTCGTTCAATTCCGGCACAAACACCGCTTCCGCATCCAGAACAGTCAGCGCTTTTTTAACAGCGGCAAGATTTTCGGCATCCACACCGATGGAAAAATCAATGTCCCGGCTGAATTCAGCCCCGCCGTATAAAATGCACGCCTGACCGCCCATCAGCAGGAACCGCGCGTTGCAATTCCGGAAAGTCAAAAGGACTTTGTGAATCGGGCTCAGGATCAAGGCTTCCCCCTAAGGTCAAAAATGTTGTCCACAACTTGCAACTTTCAAGATAGCGCTGAACGGGCGACAACATCGCCCATTCTTTTTCTTCTTCATTCTGAAAAATAGCATCACTATGCTGAGGTCCTCCGAAGCATCCAGTGATGCTATCCATGTTATTCATGCTTGAATTTTAAGTACAATTACTTAATATGTCAATAGTTCAGGTAGAAAATTACCAGCAGAAAATGCTTTTTGCTTGCCTTAGCCGTTGTTAATAAATAACTTAGTCATTACGATGGTAAACAACGGCATAAGGTGCTGTAACGAAATACCTAACCCAGCAGAGCTGGATAAGAGCCTTAGATAACAAATTTTCTTTGCTGAAAAGCGCAGAAAATTTACTATAAGGCTCTAAAAATGTGCTGGTTATTTCGTAACAGCTCCTTAGACAAGAGTTTGGTTGCTTGCTTTACAACTTTGCTTTATAAATTCTTGACATTTTAAATGATTATCCTCAAAATGCCAGTATGGGACAAATTGGTTTTCTGAAAGCCCTTTCGAATGAAGTTTACCCCAAGTACCATCAGGGTGTACCTGCGCTTGGCCAATGCCGAGTCGAATACACCGACTGCATGCTGTAACGAGATTGGAGGCTAAATGTGCAAGTTGAAATGGATCGTACTTATCGCTGTTTTCTGGGTCCTGATCTGCTTGTCGCCGGTTTTCGCGCATCAGGTCGAGACGCTTGACTACTGGGCTTTGTATGCCAGCTACTCGATTGACCGCAGTGGCAAGCTCACCAGTCTGGTAGATCCGGCCCAGCAGTGCCGGCTTGCTTCCAGCAATCCGTTTGGGTTTTACTACTACGGGCCATGGAACACGGAAGTGCTGTGCAGTCCTTCCGGACAATTTGCGGCCTTGCCCGGAATCGTTCCGTTTTCAAAAAATCAGCATACCCGGGATTGGGTAGCGGCTCCCGATGACCTGTGCAGACAGGCCCCTTGCGACCGGGCCCTGGCGGTGGTAGACCTCAAGCGCTGCCGGATCGTCAGTGTGCTTCCGTACAGGGAATTGAGGAATCATTGCTCGCACTACTTTTTCTCAGACGACGATTCACTGCTTTTCATTTCCGACAACAGCCTGCGTGTGTACGCCGCGCCGGCTTTCGACCGGCCTCTCGCCGAATACCGGTTCACGTTTGCATCCCCGATGGATCTGATCGAGGGCGTGAAACGTCGATTCGCCGGTTTCAGCAGCGGCTACTGCACCATGTTGACGGATCATGGCTGGATTGTATTCAACCGTGCCGACTGGAAGCTGGCAGCGACCAATGCCATGGTACTGCCGTCCGGGGTCCAGCTTTCGGTTGCAGAGCGGTCAGGCAAGTTGATCACCAATACCGGTGAGCTGCTTGAGCTCTTTGATCCGGTCTGGGCCGATGGCCAGACCTGGGTGCAATTCATGCGCACGGTGAAGCAGGACAGCCCGCAAAGCGTTAAGCGGCGCGCCTTTCTTGTTACTACGCTGGACTACGCCCGGGATAATTATACGCTTACCCCTTTGCCGAGCGATGCAACCGAAATTCGGATCGAACCGGGCCCCGAAGGTGAGCTTAAGGCACTCGTCATCGCCAAGGGCAAGGCCAGCGAGGTTGTTGTCCAGCGACCGGTCCGTGCGGGTCAGCAAAAGGGCAATTATGAATCAGTACTGTTTTCATGGGCACGACGGGCAAATGCCGGGGACGAGGAGGCGGAGAAGGTGGTCATTGAACGTCTGCGCCTGGTGGTCAGGGAGACCGATGAGACCAAGCCGATAGCCGATAATAGTTTCTATGAACTGATCGAAGCAGGCAACGCCACTCTCCTGGCCGGGACCCCCAAGGCAATGGCTGCATATGCCGAGGCCCTCTCTTCGCCAAAGGTGTACGCACTGGATAAACGTCGCGAGGCGGTCGCCTTTCTCCTCCTGCGCGTCTGGTGGGTTGCTCACCCGAATGCCGGCACTCTTCGTGAAGAGTTTTATGATATTTTCGGTGGTTGCCAAGATGCCGAGCTGTTCCAGACACCGCCCTATCAGGCCTATCTGAGACGCCTCGAAGTCTACTTTAAAGAGAAGTATAGTATGGAAGTTAAGTTCAGCGCGCCCTTTTTCATGGCTGGTTGCCCATTCGATTAACTCAATGCAGATGGACTGTACTTGAGAACCTTATCTGAACATAGAAATTCGGTTGAATAATAAGATAAATGATTAAAAAATTGTTGAAGACAGTCTTTTAAAGAAAATCTTCATTTATTTGACAGGATCATGGCAATCACAAAGAAAAACAATATAAATAACAGTAAAATAATGGCCCGTTTGTGCCTGGTGGCCAGATAGTCTTGCGCGGAGTTTTCGTCCATATAATATGAACTTCCATGTATCCGGATCACCTCATTTTTGATCAAGCGGCGAAAGTACCATTTTTCAGAGTAGGGGATATCGGCCGCAGGCACCGCCTTGTCCGGCGTGATAGCGCCCCGGTCGCGCATGTAGGCCATGATGCGCTTGATGCGGATAATAATAACTGCTGCGACAGCACCATTTGACATGTTCATTCTCCTTGCAAGTATTGTGGCACATTGATGTCTATGGGTAAGCGATTTTTCATGCTAACAAACAGAATTTAACAGATTGAAAATTATTTTCAAGCAAACGAAAATCATGGCGGCTAACTGTCGGGGTCGCTTTCCGGAAAAACCAGGGATGATTTGAAACTCATTGCCTGCGGCTCTTTTTCAGCAATGGCCAGCAGCTTGCCCTCGTCGTCGAAAATCCGGAAATAATCGTTACTGGCGGCCGGAAAGATTTTTAAAATATCCGACGCCTTAAGGGACATACCGTTGCAGATGCAGCGCCGGCCAACGGGATTGACGATCATTTTGGGATACTCGTCCAAGAGCATTTCGATGGGAATGACCGCCTGCAGACCGTTGCCGGCAGCGGCCAGGGCTTCAATTTCGCCCAGTGTCCGCGCTTGCTGCAGGGTGAAGGCGCCGATCCTTTCCCTTTTCAATTCGAGCAGGAAAGCGCCGACACCGACTTTTTGGCCCAAGTCATGGGCCAGGGAACGGATATAGGTTCCAGCTGAAGTCAGGGCTGAAAATTCCATGGTCTCATTATCGATGACCCGGCCCGTCAATTGGTGGATTTTCACCCATACCGGTTTGATTGGCACTTCCTGGTGGCGGCGGGCATACTTGTAAAGCGGCTTGCCCTTGAATTTCTTGGCCGAAAATATCGGTGGCAACTGCATTTGCGCCCCGCGGAATTGGGCCAGCAAGGTTTCCAGATCGATCCGGAACAGGTCAATGCTTTGCTTTGGGCCTTGCGGTGAGCCTTCGGAATCATAGGTGCTGGGCGCGAAACCGAAGCGGATCAGGCCGGAGTACGGTTTTTCCCCCTTGACATAAAAATCGAAAAGGCGGGTGGCCTGGCCCAAAGCGACAAGCAGCACACCGGTAGCCTGCGGGTCGAGGGTGCCGAAATGACCGGCTTTTTTGATAGCAAAGAGCCGGCGTATTCTTTCGACCACGGCGTGGGAAGTGATGCCCTTTTCCTTGTTGATGACGATCAGGCCATGAATCATTAGAGCTGTTGCTGGATAAGCTGCAGGATTTCCTTTTTGGCAACAGCCAGCTCGCCGCGGTAAAAAAAACCGGCCGCATGGTGATGGCCGCCGCCGTCAAAAACCTGGGCGATCTGCCGGGCGGAAAAGTTGTCGCGTGAGCGAATGGAAATGCGGTAGTAATTGTCGGCGATTTCTTTAAAAAACAGCAATACCTGCACGCTGTTGATCGAACGGGCGATGGCAATTATATCTTCGGTTTCAATGTCTTTCAGGCTGAGGCGATCAAGAAATGAGCGTTGAAAATCAATCAGGGCCACGCGCTCATCAAGGACCAATTCCAGGGTTGACAGAACCCTGGCCAGCATCCTGATTTTTTCATGGGAATTGGAATTGAACAGCATGTTGCTGACTTGGCAAGGGGGGAAACCGCCGCGGGTTGCCAGGTCAGAGGCGATGGCCAACGACGCGGCCGTGGTATTGGAGTACTTGAAGGAACCGGTGTCGGAGGCGATGGCCGCGTACAGGTTAAAGGCAATATCGCGACTGAAGGTTATTTT
>JBAXOR010000109.1:0-5039 GCA_037133155.1 Chrysiogenales bacterium
CCTCTCCAGAAGCGAATATTTCGACCGCGGCTGACAGATTGCCGTCGCCAGTGACGTCGCGGCCGTCGAAACGCTGCCTACGACTATCACAGAACCATCGCCCTTGGCTGGCAGCGATTCCGGCGCTGCATTTTATCCCATGCCTATACCGGGCAGTGCCAATTTTGATGGTCTGGCTTGGCCGGCATTGGCAATTATAACTTTGGCGCTGGCATTTGTTTTTTTCTTAAAAAGAAAAAATGGCCGTCACCCATCGGCCGGCATGACGATGATCCACCCGGACGCGGGCAAAGAACTTATAATGCCGGTCATTCAGCAGGCCCTGCTGCAACCCGAGATCTGGGGGCGGGAAAGCCCGCTGTGGAACCACCCTTTCCTGCCCACTGTCAGCGGCAAGCCCATGGCAATCAGCCGGGCCCTGGCGCTGCTGTGCCGCGGCCGTCTGCTGTTCTTCACCAGCCACAACCAGTTGGTTACAGCCCTGAAAGGCAGGGGGACGCCGATCCTCGACCTGAGCCAGGAATTTTTCGCCCCCCTGCGCGTCCTTTTCCCCAGCGCCGTCAACCTTGACTCCCTTTGCCGGTTGCAGCCGCAGCCGCCGTCAAGGTTGCGCTATCAAGCTGACAGTTTGCTGGAAGCGGTTAACCGCTTGTTAAGAAAAAAACTGAAAAAACCAACAATCTGCTTGCTGTCTCCGGGCTTGCGCGAAACTGATTTCTTTAATGTTTCCCTGCCGGCAGCGCCCAGGCAGAAAAACTTTTTCTTTCCGCAGTGCTTCATTGCCGTTAATCCGCCCGGAAAAGAATTCACCGAGTTGTCAGCTTTATTTAAAATTAATCAGCCCCTGGCCATCTTCAGGTTTCTGAAAGCGTTGCATTCCGAATCGCTGCTGCCGGATGCCGATCCGCAAGCACTTCTGAAAAAAGCAGCGCGCCACCTGCTGCACGAATACCGAGGGATGAAGAAGTGAAGAATAAAAATACATGGGATTTGCTCTTAACTCCACCAGGTGGACAGACAAATCATATCCGCCAAAAACGGCGGATGATTTGTGCTGCGCCGAACTCCGAACTCCCAACTCCGAACATAATCCTGACGGAACCCCTCACCGTTGATGCCGACGCCCACCTGCAAAAACTGACGGCCCACATGTTCCCTTCGCCGGCCCTCCTGCCCGTGGAGCTGGTACGCTCCGCTTTAAAAAGAAAGGCTGCCGCCGTCTCCGTCTATGTCCGGCCCGGGCGGATCGTGATCTGCGATAACGGCAGCGGCATCGGCAGCGCGGAATGGCAGGCCCTTGCCTGCCTGGGCGACTCAGGGCAAAGCGCCGCTGCCAGGGAAAAGGCCATAGCCCTTATTCAAGGCCTGGCACAACCGGGCATCGGGCTGCTGGCCGTTTTTTTGCCGGGAGTCCGCAGCCTGCAAATTGAAAATGCCGGCACGTCCGGGGAAAGCACCCTGCGCATGACCGCCGGCCGAGTCGTGCTGCAAAACAACAGTTCGTGGCACCGGGGCACACGCATCTCTATAACTCGCCGCCGCGGCCCGGCCGCAGAAGAAAAAGTGCTGCTCGCCGAATTGTGCGCCGCGGCCCGGGCCGAGATCGTTATCAATGGCCGGCAATTGAAAAAAAAACCGCTGCTGCCCCATTCCATGGCTTCCATGAACATTATTCCCGGGGAAAATTCAAACCGGTCATTGCTGGCCATCCCCGCCCAGGGAGATGCCTGCCGGATATGGCTGTTGGAGCAGGGCATTCCCTGGCAGGTTACCGCCACAGCCCCGGTTCAGGGCATGATTTTTACTGCCGCCCTGGAAACCAATAACCAAATCGTACCGCCCTTTCTTGAAACTCTGGCCGCGGCCGCCAACCGTCTTTATCAATGGCTGGCCGAGAATTATCCGCAATTTCCGGAATCCTACCAGTCCCGCATCGAAGACCTGCTTTTTAAACAGGTGCGTTCCGGGCACGATGCCGGCCTGCTGTCGATCTGCGCTCCTTTCCGGCTCTACCACTCGCCGAGACGGCTAAACCTGGACGAAGTGCGCTACAAGGCGGCAAGCGGCAATTTATACTTTATGGATTACGACAGCCGGCCAAGCCATGGCAATGGTCAGGAAATGGATGTGCTGTCCTGCGAGGACAGACCGATCGGTTCCGCCAGGATAGGCGGAAGATCGGTGCTGCTGCTGACTGTGCAACAAAAGGATTTCCTATTCAACTATTTGCGCTTGCCGATGGTTAACCTGAACGCCCAGCAAAAAACAAAAATAAAGCCGCGAAATATTTTAATTTTCTGCCGGGATAAATTTGCCGGTTTCATAAGATGGCTTGCACCAGCCAAAGCCAGCATCACGGACAGAAGGCGCTTGCGGTGCGAAGAGAACAACCTTTGCCGGGAGCTGGAAATTCATTGGCGCCGACAACTGGCCGCATTGGCACCTGACGCCGCCGTCTGGCCCATTTCCGTGGTCTTGGCAGAAGGCCGCGGCCTGGCTCCGGCTTACCGGTTGAAAAATGAACAGGGAAACATCCTGTTGCTCAGGCGCCGGCATCCCCTTGTTCTGCGGGCGCTGCAAAGCATCGGTCAGGACGGAGACAATAGCGAACTGGCCTTCGCGGCTTTAATGCCAGGCCATTTTTTGACAGACACTGATTAATGACTTAAAATATGTCTATTCCTGGTAAAGCGAGGTGAAAACATGCCGACATATCAAAAAGTTATCTTGGCCGCCCTGAGCGTGACCGTGATTGCCATTCTAATTCTGGGTTATTTTTTGTTTCTGGCTCCGCAAGCCAGGGAAAAATCAATCGCCAAAACAGAAATCACAGCACCGGAAATTCCGCAAGCAACTGAATCCGCCTTGCCAAAGCCTGCGGAAGACAGGGATTTTTCTCCCCTGAAACTCGATCTTGACCAAAGCGATGAAGCGGTCAGGGAACTGATCGCCGCGGCGCAGGTTCCTCAAATGTTATGCGAATGGAGCCGGCAGAAAGAGCTGCTGCGCTCCGTGGTGGCCGCTGTGGATAATGTGGCCCAGGGGCAGAGCCCGGCCGTCCAGCTCGCCTTTCTGGCCCCCGGGGAAAAATTCGCGGTCATTGAAAAAAACAACAGCACCTGCCTGGATCCGCGCAGTTATAAGCGCTATGACGCACTGATAAACGTGTTCGTAGCCATACCGGATGAAACCTTGATTTTCTGGTATAGAAAACTGCTCCCGACTCTGGAGACCGCGTTCAGTGAATTGGGTTATCCGGGAATCACTTTTTCACAAAGGTTGAAGCAGGCCGGCGAACAGCTTGATCAGGTGCCGGTTTTAAAGGGAGATGCACCCCTGGAAAAAAAGATACTGAGTTACGCTTTTGCCGACAGCAACCTGGAAGACCTCAGCCCGGCCCAGAAACACCTGTTGCGTCTCGGTCCGCAAAATGTAGCCCGCATTCAGAAAAAACTGCACACTTTTATCGGCGGCCTATAGTTGTATCAGCAGGTGCTGAGAGGCAGAGTATATCCCCAGGAGATTTTTCGACGCTTTTTTTAAATCAGCGAAACCGATGTCTCTTTAATTATTCAGCCACTTTGACGTTGGCGGCCTTGGGCCCCTTGTCTTCCTGAATGACTTCGAAAGTCACGTCCTGCCCTTCTTCAAGGGTTTTGAATCCTTCCTGGGAGACGATGGCCGAATGGTGGACAAAGATATCTTTGCCGTCTTCGCCATGGATAAAACCGTACCCCTTCTTGGCATCAAACCATTTCACTTTTCCTTTTAACATTGTTGTTTATTCCTTGTAAAATTAAGTCATTTTTATAGTAGCATATTTTTTTTTGCCTGTCAACCGCAATGTGAATTTTTTGAGGATATTTAGAGCCTCGCGGCTGGGTAGCCAGAAGCCAGTAGAAAAAAACTTGTTTAACAGATATAATATAATTTTATATTTAATTAAGGAGCCTAACTTCATGAAAAATAAAGCAATATTATTGCTTGTAGGGATCGCCGTTATTGCCTTGCTTTTGGTTTTCGTAATAAAAAAACCAGCTGCGGAATATTATACTTTGAATAGAATCGATGTGGACTACAAGATACTGGCCAGCTGCACGGTGAGTTTTCCCGAACCCTACGAAATGGCGGCCAAGACCGAAGGGGATGTCAAGAGTATCCATATTGTTGAGGGGCAACAGGTAAAAAAAGGCGCCTTGTTGATCCAGGTCGATGATTTCAAGGAAAAGCAGAACCTGACCATTGCCTTGAATAACTATGAAAATACAAAATTGAAATTAATAAATTCCAAGGAAGAGACTTATCCGCGGCTCAAGGAGCAGTTGAATGACGCCGGCTCCGTTTTAGCGGATGCCCAAAATCACGCCGACAGGATCAACGTATTGTATGCTGCCGGCGCTGTTTCCAAAGTCGAACTTGAAAACGCAAAAACAAAATTGGAGGCGGCCCAGGCAAAATTTAACCAGGCCCAGCTCCAGCTTGATTCATATGCCAAGAGCGGCGCCGCTGCGGAGCTTATCAACCAGTTGAACATCCTGAACGCCCAGGTGGAACTTGCCAGGCGTACGGTCAACGAAAAACAATTTATCGCTGCCTATGACTGCACCATTGTAAAAATCGCTGTGAAGGAAGGCGAAACGGTTGTGGTCGGGAAAAAAGCCGTGACCATACTGGAAAAAAAAGCCTGGGTGCTCGAAACCAACGTCGACCAGAAGGAATTGGGCTTCCTGGAAACCGGCCTGCCCTGTTCTGTCGTGTTCGATGCCTACCCTGCCGAAAAAGTAAAAGCCTATATCAGCCTGGTCTGTGCGGTGATCGACAACGCCAAGGGCACCTGCAACCTGAAACTGCAGATTAAAGAAAATAAAACCTTCATCAAACACGGCATGACCGGCAGTGTGGAAATTTCCGGAAAAAGAATAAGGGATGTTAACGTAAATGTCCTGGCCCTGCCTTCAAAGTATATACTGCGCGAAAAAGAGGGCAATTTTGTTCTGGTCAAAACAGATAAAAATGTCGAAAAAAGAGCGGTCGAATTT
>JBAXOR010000110.1:0-4986 GCA_037133155.1 Chrysiogenales bacterium
AAATATGTTCCCCTTTTAACTTCCCGCGGCTGCCCCTTCCATTGCAACTATTGTTCTTCGGGCCTTTTAAACCCGGTTTTTCAGGAAATGGAAAATGAAAGCATAGTAGCAGAAATATTTCAGCGCCAACAGGAATTTCATAGTGAACACTTTATTATTTTTGATGATGCCCTGCTCATTAATAAAAAAAAACGCTTTGGGGCAGTTTTTTCGCGCCTGGCGCGGGAGTTGCCAACGCAAGTCCAATTTCACGCGCCTAATAGCCTGCATACCAGGGAAATTGACGAAAAAACCGCGGCTATTCTTAAGGCGGCCCGTTTTAAAACTCTGTGCCTGAGTTTTGAATCGTTGGCGCCGGAAATATTGCGTCATAGTGACAATAAAGTTAATCAAGAGCAAATGGAAAAAGCGGTAAATAACTTGGAGAAAGCCGGTTACCGTCGGAGCCAATTGGAGGTTTATTTGTTGTTCGGTTACCCTGGCCAAACAATGGCCGACATGGAAAAAGCCCTGGTCTTTGTCGGGAAAAGGGGATTGGTTCCCCACCTGGCGCTTTTTTCGCCGGTTCCGGGGACTGCGGATTTTATTCGGCTGCAACAGCAAAGGGTCCTGTCCAAGCCGATCAATTTGCTGGAAACGAATAAATTGTATTTTCTTTATGAAAAATCGGGGTTTTCCGCTGCCGAGATTATGCTGGTAAAGAAAATGGCTATGGAGATTGCCAACAGAAATTTGAAGTAAAGCTTAGTTTTTCTTTTTTCTTTTACGCAGCACCCAATTGGGCAGCACAAATCATCCGGTCACGCAGGGGACGGATTTGATTTGTCTGTCCGGTTGGGTGCTAATTTTTCTTTTTTCTTTTACGCAGCACCCAACCGGGAATGTTTTTCTGGCGCTGACGGGCCAGGGCCAGCGCGTTTTGGGGAACATCCTCGGTGATGGTGGAGCCAGCGCCGATGTAGCTGTTGCGGTGCACTGTGACCGGGGCTACCAATTCGGTTCCGGAGCCGATAAACACGTTATCCCCGATGATGGTTGGATTCTTTTTAGCGCCGTCGTAATTACAGGTAATGGTTCCGGCGCCGACATTGACTTTTTTACCTACCTGGGCATCGCCGATATAGGTCAAATGCATGGCTTTTGAGCCTTGGCCAAAAACACTTTTTTTCATCTCCACGAAATTTCCCATTTTTGCCCCTTTTTTTACCAACGAACCGTTTCGTAGATGGCAATAGGGGCCAAGCTGAACGTTTTTTTCAACTATTGAATCGCGGATAATGGTCCCGGGCAGGATTACACATTGATCGCCAATATGCGAGTTTTCAATGAAACAATTCGGGAATATCTGGACATTTTTACCGATCTGCGATTCGCCCTTGAGTACTACTCCTGAACCGATAAAGGTGTTTTTACCAATGGGAACGAGTCCGGCCATGAAAAAACGGTTATAATCTTCAACCCGGACGCCATTTTTTTGCAAGTGGTCGATCTGCAAGTCAAGGACGGCGCTTTCGATTTTTCGCGGTTCGGTTTTGGGGTCGAAAACCGGAATGAAATGTTTTAATGACAGGGGAATGGCTTTTTTTTTAGCCTTGAGTTGCCTGAAAATACCCGGTTTTAAATTGATGTTTTGCTCGGCAAAAAAAGCCTTTGAAGCAATAAAAAAGGGCGTATTCTCCGGCGCGTACAGCCCTGGTTTTGCGCTGTCCTGGTTTTTCAGCCAGCGCCCGAGTTCCCGGCCGGAGCTTTCAGGGCAGGCTGGAAACATGGCTGTATTGAATATAACAATGAAATCAAAATCTAATGCAGTATGGGGTATGGTTAAAAAAGAGCAAAACGGATAAAAATAGGGCAGCCAAAATTTCAAGTTGTAATCGCGAAAAATAAATTTATTGTGTGCAGGTTGAGGACAATCAACTATAGCAGCAATCATTCCACAAGGTTTAAAAAATCCTGATTTTGCAGCAGCGGTTCAAAATCGGGTTCATTATAAACAATGACTTTGTAAGCAGCATCTTTTTTAATACATTTTTCCACGTAGCGCAAAGAATTGGCCGTATCTTCTTTTTTTAAATAGGCGGCGGCCATGAGAAAATACAGATAGGCGTCCTTTTGATTTTCTTTTTCAGCGTGGTTGAACAGTTCAAGGGCTTTTTCCGTGTTGCCCGCATTCAGTTGGTACACGCCTTCCCATACGTAATCCTGCATGGTTTCCAGCTTGATCGTCGCCGGATGCAATTGGGCCTGGGAGATGGCGTGGTGCACTTTTACGCGGGTTTGAATTTCCAGTACGCTGTAAAACTCCGAATCTTTATATGTATCTATTATCTGTTTAAAGGCAGCGTCCGCCTTGTGATAACTTTTTTTATGAAATAACTGCAGTGCTTTTTCGTATTCTGCGGTGATAGTCTGCAATTCCTTTTCTTCTTTGAGCTTCATATTGCCAACCTCCAGAAACTTATTTTAACTCTTTTGCAGACTTTTTTCAACTGCTGGCGGCAGAGGGTAATTTTTAAAAAAACTATAAAAATAAACTACTTGCTGGTTGCGTAACGTTCGGGAATAACGCCAAGTACTTCAACACCCGCGCCCTTGGCGATATCGATGATGCGCAGTACTTCCTGGTAAGGCAGGGTTTCGTCGGCCCTGATAAAAATAGTTTTATCCTGGCGGATCTGGTAAAGATCGCGCAACCGGTTTTCCAGAAGGTTCAAATCGATGGGGTCCTGGTTTATTTTTATTGTTTTGTCGCTTTCCATGGTAAGGACAACGGCGCCAGTGTTCACCGGTCCCGGATCAGTGCCTGCTTCGGTGGTTTCCGGCAGTTTGATGTCAATTCCTTTTTGCAAAACCGGGGTAATGACCATGAAAATGATCAGCAAAACAAGCAAAATATCACATAAAGGGACAACGTTTGGTTCTGATTTAGATTTGCTGGCACCGATATCAACACTCATGACAGACCTCCTCGATGAAAGTGATAATTTAGCAGATAAAAAAAATAAAGTCAAGTCAAAACTTAAAATTTATTTTCCGTATCTTTATCTGGCTGATTATAACATATCCTGGTTGAAAAAAATATTTTTTTTGATATAGTGAGATAATGCAATCAGGAACGATATTATCCGAATTAACCCTGACATGCATGCTGGAAACAAGCGTGCATCGTTTTCGTTTTCGTCCGGCGCTCAGTATGGCTTTTGAAAAGCCCATAACTTATGATGATTTTCATAAGTCGGTAGTCAGTATCGCCCTTATTTTGAAAAAACAGGGCGTACTGAAGGGCGACAAAATCGCCATCCTGGGCGAGAATTCTCCCAACTGGGGGATCGCTTATTTTGCCGCCGTGCAAAGCGGAGCCATCGTGGTGCCGATTTTGCCCGATTTTTCCGAATCCGATGTCCATCATGTTTTGATCGATTCGGAAGCCAAGATTCTGTTCACTACCCAAAAACAAATGGAAAAAGTTTTAGGGCTCCGTGAGCATAAATTGCAGGCCGTGATCACCCTGGATGATTTCAACGCTGAGACCGATTGGTTGCCGGTGCAGCCATTTTCCAAATTTATAGAAAAAGCGCTGAATTTTTTCCGCCAGCTTCCCGATAAAATCGGCTGGAAATCAGAAGACATCAATGAAGACGATGTCGCTTCAATTATCTATACATCGGGAACGTCCGGCCACTCCAAGGCGGTGATGCTGACCCACAGGAATTTTATAGTCAACGTGTTGGCTGCCGATACTCTGATTGCTGTCCGTCCCGACTGGACGTTCCTGTCCATTTTGCCCTTGTCGCATACGTACGAATTCACCCTTGGTTTTCTTTTTCCGCTGCTCAAAGGGGCGCGCATAGTTTATGCCGGGAAAACCCCGACGCCCAGTTTACTGGAAAAAATTTGCCGGCAGGAAAAACCGACCTTGATCGCCGCCGTGCCTTTGATCATGGAAAAAATATACAAAAAAAAGGTGCTGGCTGCTTTTGAAAAAAACTTCATGATAAAATTCGTTGCCAAAATTCCCGGCATTAAAATGCAAATATATAAAAAAATCAGGAACAAGCTGATTGATTTTTTTGGCGGCCAGCTGGAGATCATGGCCATCGGCGGAGCCGCCATCAACCGCGAAGCGGAAATGTTTTTAAAAAAATCGGGATTTCCTTACTTGATCGGCTATGGGCTCACCGAGTCAGCCCCGCTCCTGGCCGGCGGTCCCTGGGGTGACGCGACCATCCCCGTGGGTTCGACCGGAAAACCTATCCCCGGAGTGGAAATCAAAATTGTCGACCCCGATTCCCGCAGCGGCATAGGGGAAATATATGCCCGCGGCGCAAACATCATGAAAGGCTACTACAAAAATCAGGCGATGACGCGGGAAGTGATCGATGATCAGGGCTGGCTGCGTACCGGTGACCTGGGAAATTTTGACAAGTTCGGCAATCTGAGCATCCGCGGCCGCTGCAAGAACATCATCCTGATGTCCAACGGCGAAAATATCTATCCCGAAGCCATTGAAGACAAGATCAATGCCTGCATTCATGTTTCCGAATCCCTGGTGCTGGAAAGCAAAGGCTTGCTGGAAGCCTGGGTTTACCTGGATTACGATCTGATCGACGAGGAAACCAGGGGTGAAAGCGAAAAGCAAAAACTGGAATATATCGGGCAATTGCTGGAAAAACTGAAGGTGACCATCAACCCGCAGTTATCCGCTTTCGCGCAGATCGCCCGTTTTGTCGAACACAAGGAGCCCTTCGAAAAAACCGCCACCCACAAGATCAAGCGCTATTTATATATGCATTAAATTGCAGGGATTTAGCGGTTTGAATTCTTTTATTTTTTTATTGTGACATTCAACTTGCCGTTCTGAAAGGCAACGTTGACCTTGGCTTCGACCAGGTTGTGGGTCAGCATCGTGATTTTCAAACTGTTGATGATGGTGTCCTTGTCTTTGACCCCCTTGCTGTTTTTTAGTAGAAGCTGCCGGAAGGTTGC
>JBAXOR010000111.1:0-4973 GCA_037133155.1 Chrysiogenales bacterium
ACCTAGAAGCCCCCGCGATTTCTGATATCTTGAGGCGGTTCAGGCGGGAATTATAACGGAGCTCATCCGATCTAGAAGCCCCCGCGATTTCTGATATCTTGAGGCGGTGTTAAAAATGAGCCGCGTGATCCCCTTTCGGAGCTTATAAAAACAGAAACACGCTTTGACAAAGCCGGCAGTATTATGACCGCCACAACCATCAAAGCAGGCCCTGGAAAACTACGAAAAGATGATGGAAATGATTGAAAAGTGAAGCGGGAATGGGGTAGCGGATAGCGCATAGAGAAACTATCCGCTATCCGCTCCACGTTAATACAATTCTTTGCTTTATTTCTTTTTCTCCGCGCTGATGGCCGCCTGGGCCGCCGCCAACCTGGCGATGGGCACGCGGAACGGACTGCAACTGACGTAATTCAGACCGACCTTGAAACAGAATTCAACCGAGGCCGGATCGCCGCCTTGCTCGCCGCAAATTCCGATTTTAAGGTCCTTGCGCACGGAGCGGCCTTTCTTGACCGCCATTTCAATCAGCTGGCCGATTCCTTCCTGGTCAATGGTCTGGAAAGGATCGGCGGCGATGATTTTTTTGTTGAGATAGTCGGACATGAATCCGCCGATATCGTCGCGGCTGAACCCGAATCCCATCTGGGAGAGGTCGTTGGTGCCGAACGAGAAAAACTCGGCTTCCTCCGCCATTTTATCGGCGGTCAGGCAGGCGCGCGGAATCTCAATCATCGTGCCGTACATATGCGGGATGGCGCGCAGATTCATTATGCCGAGCGTTTCATCATAAACCCGGCCGGCGATTACCTTTTGGTCCTTCAATTCGCGCGCGTCGCAGGTGACCGGGATCATGATTTCCGGTTTGCATTTCTTGCCGGCCTTGATCAGTTCCGCCGCCGCCTCAAAAATGGCGCGCAGTTGCATTTCGGTGACTTCCGGATAGGTGATGCCCAGGCGGACGCCGCGGTGCCCCATCATCGGGTTGGATTCGTGCAATTGCTCGCCGCGTTGGCGAATATCTTCGGCGGTAATCCCAAGACTGCGGGCAAGGTCTTCCTGTTTTGCGGGATCCTGCGGCACGAACTCATGCAGCGGCGGGTCCAGCATGCGGATTGTAACCGGCAGGCCTTCCATTGCCTCAAGCGTGGCCTTGATGGACGCCTTCACAAACGGGAAGAGTTCATCAAGGGCCTTGCGGCGCTCTTCCGTTGTCCGGCTTAAGATCATTTTACGCAGGATAAAGAGCGGCTGATCGCTGCCCTGGCCGTAGAACATATGCTCGGTGCGGAAGAGACCGATGCCCTCGGCGCCGAATTCGCGCGCGTTCTTCGCGTCCGCGGGTGTGTCGGCATTGGCCCTGACGCCCAGCTTGCGGTATTTGTCGGCCATCGCCATGAATTTTTTGAAGCGCGGATTTTCGCTGGCGCTGATCATTGCAAGTTTGCCGTCATAAACATATCCCTTCGTGCCGTTAAGGGTGACGAAATCGCCTTCGCTCAGCGTGCGGTCGCCAACGGTCATTTTCTTGCAGACAGCGTCAACGTGGATACTGCTCGCGCCGACGATACAGCATTTGCCCCAACCGCGCGCCACGAGGGCGGCGTGACTGGTCATGCCGCCGCGTGCGGTAAGGATTCCTTCCGCGGCGCGCATGCCTTCAATGTCTTCCGGGTTGGTTTCTTCACGCAGAAGAATAACTTTCTTGCCGGTCTTTGCCCATTCAACCGCGGCGGCGGAGGTGAAGACGATTTGTCCAAAGGCGCCGCCCGGCCCGGCCGGCAATCCTTTGGCAAGGAGCTTTGCTCCTTTTTCCGCGCCCGGATCAACGATCGGGTGCAGGAGTTCATCCAACTGGGCCGGAGTAAGGCGCATGACGGCCTCCTTCTCGCTGATAAGTTTTTCGGCGACCATATCCATGGCCATGTTGAGCGCGGCCGTGCCGGTGCGTTTTCCAACGCGGCACTGGAGCATATAGAGCTTGCCTTCCTGGATGGTGAATTCAATGTCCTGCATGTCCCGGTAATGTTTTTCAAGTTTTTTCTGAATGCCGTCCAACTCGGCATAGACGCGCGGTATTGCTTTCTCAAGGGACACAAGGGCGGCATTGTGTTCCGATTTGGTCGCCTCGTTCAGCGGACTGGGCGTGCGGATACCAGCCACGACATCCTCGCCCTGGGCATTGACCAGCCATTCGCCGTAAAACTTATGTTCACCGGTGGCAGGGTTGCGGCTGAAAGCAACGCCGGTGGCGGAAGATTCGCCCATGTTGCCGAAGACCATTGATTGAACGTTTACGGCCGTGCCCCAATCATCGGGAATGCCCTCTATTTTCCGGTAGGCATTTGCGCGCTTGCCGTTCCAGCTTTTAAAGACGGCAGAAATGCCGCCCCAGAGTTGGGCAAGGGGCTCATCGGGGAATTCTTTGCCGAGCACGACGCGGATGCGCGTTTTGAAATCATCGCAAAGTTTTTTCAAATCTTCGGCGGTCAGATCGGTGTCTTTCTGATAACCTTTTGATTTCTTCATTTCCTGGAGCAGGCCGTCCAACTGAACCCTGATCCCTTTGCCTTCCGCCGGCTCAATTCCCTCGGCTTTTTCCATGACAACGTCGGAATACATCATTATCAGGCGGCGGTAAGAATCATAAACGAATCTTTCGTTTCTGGTCTTGGCGACCAGGCCGGGAATAGTGCGCGTGCACAGGCCGACGTTCAGGACAGTTTCCATCATGCCAGGCATTGATTTTCGCGCTCCTGAGCGCACAGAAACAAGAAGAGGCTCAGCTGGATCGCCGAATTTCCTATTAAGTGATTTTTCAATTCTGATAAGATTCTTCTCAATGTCTTCCTTTAAGCCTGCTGGAAATTTTTTTCCATTTTTATAGTATTGGATGCAGACTTCTGTTGTAATTGTAAAGCCAGGAGGAACTGGCAGCCTCAAGTCCTTGTTGCCAGCCATTTCAGCAAGATTTGCTCCTTTGCCGCCAAGAAGCTCTTTCATGCTTTCATTGCCGTCAGCCTTGCCATCGCCAAAATAAAACACAGATTTAACCATCTAAGTACACCTCAGGAAGCGCAGTACAAGAACGTATTTAAAAAAGTTGCTGTTTACACTATCATAAAATTATAGACTAGAAATCTTTAAACAACACTATTTCTCAGACTCTGCAAACCAGCTGAACTTATTCCAACACAACTGTTTTATTCCTGTCCCCTGGAATCAGAAGGCCTTTTTTGGTGATTATTTGTGCCAGACAGAGGTCTCTTGTAATCACTAACAAGTAACTACAAAAACGAAAGATTTAAATATTAGTGGTTACTACTATTACTAATTGATAATAAATACTATAACTAAAGGGGGATAAAATGGAAAAAGATTCACTAAAGACTGATTTTAATTTAGAAGGTAGATTAATAGACATGAGTCCTGCTGATCATGGAGCAACTCACACTCAAGACGAATGGATAGGATATTTTAATGATAGAAATGAGCTCATGATTTCGATGCCTGTTTTGTACTTGGCAGCAAAATCAAACAATCTTGAATTATTGGACAGTCTTAAGGAAGATTTCAATGATAGATCATTTATCTTAAGCACAAGAATATATTATGACAAGGGCAAAAAAGCCAGAATCATACATAATTATGGAAGCAAATTAGTCAAACCTGATGAGCACAAGGTTATTATTCCGGATTTCTCTTATGTATCTGTCAAAGATGTTTTGAAGACTAAAGAAGGACTAAGATATCTGCAGGTTTTATTTGGAACTAAGGACAATGCCCAGCAGATACAGGAAACCTTGATGAGATTAAGGAATTGTGATATCAAAACTGTATGTGTTAAGACTTACGGATTGAAATACAGACCAGATAAAGCTGCCTGTTGCGTCGAAGAATTTTTGGACTTAAATTTTGAAATAAGTGACTGCAGCAGCTCCGACTATTATGGTCGCTCTCGCGGGGTGCATATAAACACTGCAGGCGAAACACAAAAAAGTCGATTAGAGAAAAATTGAATTCGTTTTACCACTCGATTTTTCCGACACATTTTTAAATCATTATTTTTTTAAAGGAAGAGAGGTGACCTTATGGCAAAATCAAGAAAAGAAGTAAAAAGTGATAATAGGGAATATAGAAGAGATGGAGCAGGGCTGTTCATTCCAGCAGGTTTATTCCTGGGTTTTGCATTTGGGTTTATGTATGGTAACCTTGTTGCATACATGTTTGGCGGGCTTGGCCTGGGATTTCTCACATTTGCCCTTGTAAAACTATTCAGGAAATAGGCAATAGGTTGTCAGTATTTTGTTTTTTTCTTTTTAAATTCGCACTTTGAATACAGCCAGGATTTCGTTACTTTTATATAGTGGTATTAATTTATTATTGTCATGGCTGTGGAACTCACTTTTTTTGGAGGTGCAGGGAATCAGGAGCAGGGCGAGCTAGGGGGAGTGCAGCTTCTCGTAAATGATTCCGGACTAGATACAAAATTCTTATATGAATTCGGCCAGCGTCCTGACATGACTAATGACTTTCACGGATTTCCGTATAGGCCGCAGAGCTATCAGGCGCTGGATATCTATGAAAATTTGCAGCTGTATGCTGCTTTGCCTGATATTTTTCGCCATGACTACGAGCTGCACCGCGGGAAAAAAATAGGGCCAGTTCCTTTGGATGGAATGCTTCTTTCACATTGGCACTTTGACCATAATGGCGGACTGCCGCTTCTGCGTCATGACCTGCCGATTTACATGCATTCGTTGCATAAGCAGGGAATGTATGTCTGGCAGGAAACAAGCAGCATGCCATCAACACGATTCCTTGATGTCAGAAATCCATTTGCTTATACAAGAAACAAGGAAGGAGGGCACAGGTATTTTACAGAACAGGAAGCCAGTATTGGAAGAGATATTCGATTATTTGAAAGTGAAGTTCCGTTCATGATTGGAAATATTCAAATCACGCCCTATCTT
>JBAXOR010000112.1:0-4933 GCA_037133155.1 Chrysiogenales bacterium
AGCGGGGATAAATGGGGATCTTGAGATTTTGACAATATGCCGGGGCAAGATTGCCATGGAGCCAGGAGTAAGGGACGGCGAATTATCCGGAAATATGCGCTTCTCTATTGCTTAGATTGGGGGAAATGTGCTAGATTTCAATATCAATGAAAAAAATAGTGTTGACATTCGCTTTTGTTTTCCTGTTTTTCGAGTCTGGACTGCTGCTTAAGGCTCAAAATGAAGCTGCTTCTCCGCAGATACGGGCCGACAATCAAATCATCCGCGAAGATTTCCTTAGAGCTTACGGCCATGTCGAAATAATCTGGCAGGATTTAATCATCTATGCCGATGTTGTCGAATTCAACCAAAAGAGCAGGGAATTATTCGCCGAAGGCCGGGTCACCATGTCCAGCAAAGATACAGTTCTCAGCGGTGAAAAACTGAAATTCAATCTGCAAACAAAATCAGGCGAACTAATCGATACCTACGGCTTGTTGAGTCCTTTCGTCAGGTACGAGACTGACAAGCTCACCCAGGTCGACCTGCAGACGCTGACTTTCAAGCGCCTGGATTTCTCTTCCTGCGCCCAAATCATCCCGCGCTGGAAAATCACCGGCCGCCAGGGAAAAATAAAAAAAGAAAAATACATTGCCATGAAAGATGTGTTGTTTCGCATCAAGAATATTCCGATCTTGTACTTGCCCTATCTGCGTTACCCGATCACAAAGGATGGCCGTGGCACCGGCTTTCTATTTCCCGGAATCGGCAATTCTGCGCTGCGCGGTTTTAATGTGCAGCCTTCATTTTATTGGAATATCCGGCCCAACATCGACATGACCCTGAGTTTGGATTATTATTCCAAACTGGGAACCGGCGTCAGTGATGAAGTACGCTACCTTTTCAGGAAATTCAGCGGCAGCGCCCGTTTCTACTATTTCAAATACCTGGAAGGCAATCAATTATATACAGCTTCCAAGGATGATTATTATCTGGAAGCCGACCATCAGCAAACCCTGCCGTTTCTCAATTCCAATCTGGCTTTGCAAGTCAAGCGCCAGAGCCGGCCCGACTTCCTGCGTTTGTTCGACAATAATTTCAACCGGGGGTTGTCCACTAATTCCCTGTCTTCAGTGTCCTGGACCTCGTCTTTAGCCAACCTCAGCTTTTCAGCCAGTGCCTCGCGCACGGAAACTTTTTACACATTTTCCAACGATTCGCCGCTCATCGTGGAAAATTTACCGAATGTTTCAATAAGTCTAAACCAGCAAAAATTGGGCCCCATCCCAGGTTATTTCTCTTTATTCGCTCAATACCAGGTCACCCTCCGCAGCGGTAAATCGTACGAAAATGAGTCGGAAGTTATAAGCGATTTCCGTTCCCAGCGCCTGTCCATTGTCCCTTCCTATCAGCTGACATTGCTGAATTTCACCTGGCTGAACTTTTCCCTGAACTTGCAGTCCCAAAACGCTTTTTACCCGAAGAGCTTCGACCCGGAAAAGAATCAAATCGTCGCTGAACCGCTGTACCTGAAATATCAGACGGTTAACGCCACCCTGCAGGGGCCTATATTTTCCCGGCTTTTCAAAGGCAATAAACGGCAGTTCAAACACACGATCGAACCTGTATTCGATTTCAGGTATGCCACCAAAGTGAAAAACAGTGACCGTCTGATCAAGGTCGACATAATGGATTACCCTGGTTTTTCCTACGCCGGCTTTTCGCTGACTTCGCGCCTGCTAGTCAAAGGCGCGGACCAAGTGAGTCCAGTCAGCGAAATACTCAGCCTGCAAGTCGCGCAGAAATATTATTTCAACCCAGCCGAAGCCAATCAGTTCCGCAAAGTGAACGGAATTTATCCAAGTTTTTCTGAATTGAGCAGCAGTCTGGTTTTCAGGCCAAATGCCGATTTAAATCTAGATGCGACACTGGTTTATAATCATTATGTCCGCGATTTTTCGCTTCTGATATTGGGCGTTTCCTACAATCGCCAGAATGCGCCGCTGACTGGCTTCATATCTTTCAGTTCTTCAAAAAATCCCTACCAAGCAGCCGATTTTATATTCAACCGCAGCATCCTGAGAGGCGGCATTGGATTTGACATTCCGCAGTTTCCTTTTAAATTTCGGGTCGCGGCCGACTATGATTTCAGGGACAAGGTATTCAGGTATGGCATCCTGAACGCCAGTTTTGATTACCAATGCATGATCTTCAGCGCCGAGGTCAAGCTTTTTTACAGGGAGGCAGGCTCGGTTTACCAAGGCTCGCCTTTTGAGTTCCGTTTCGGTTTCTCCCTGGGCAACCTGGGCATGGTCAGCAATTTTTTCGGAGGCAAATGATGCAGATCAAGGGACAACCGGTTAAAAAGATATTGGTCAGCGTGGGCGGAGGCGCGGGACAACCATGAATAGAGTTTTGGTTACCGGTTGCTCGGGATTTTTGGCTTCGCACCTGCTGAAACTGCTGCTGCAGGATGGAAAGAGCAAGATTTTTGGTATTACCGAGGTACCCGGATTCAGCTATCCGCAGGTCGAGGTCAACCAGGTGGATATCCGCCGCCGCGACGATATGTTTTATTTGTTGAAAAATGTCCGCCCCGATATCACTTTTCACCTGGCGGCAGTGACTAATGTTGGCTTCGCCTGGAAGAATTCCCATCTGACCTACGAAGTTAATTTTATCGGCAGCTCGAACCTGCTGGAGGCCCTGTTGGCGGTGTCTCCCCGGTCACGATTGGTGCTGATGAGTTCCGCCGAAGTTTATTGCAGCGCCGGGAAAACTCCCATTAACGAGGGCAGCCCTACCCAGAGTCAGAATCCCTATGCCCTTTCCAAGCTGGCCATGGAAATGCTGGGCGACCTGTACTGGGAAACGCACGGTTTGAATGTCTGCAAGCTCAGGGCTTTCAATTTCACCGGTCCGGGCCAGGACAAGAAATTCGTGGCTTCCGATTTCGCCAGTCAGATAGCCGCTATCGAAAAAGGAAAACAGGAAGCAATGATCCGTGTCGGCAACCTGGCTGCCGTCCGCGATTTTTCCGATGTTCGTGATATGGCCAGGTACGTACAGGTGATCGGCCAACGTGGCAAAGGCGGTGCGGTATATAATTTGGGTTCGGGCCAAAGTTACTCGATTAAGCGGATTCTTGATATTTTGCTCAGCTTGGCCAAGAAATCAATACGCGTCGAAGTGGACGCTGCCAAATTCAGGCCGCTGGATAATCCGCAAATTACTGGCGATTGCGCGCGGATCGAGTCCGAATTCGGCCTGCGGCCGGAAATTGCCATGGAAAAGACATTGCTCGATCTCCTTGATTATTGGCGGGAGCTGCCATAGTGAAGGTACTGGTAATTAAAATAGCGGCCATCGGCGATTTTTTGATGGCCACGCCGGCATTGCGGGCGCTGAAACTCAATAACTCCGTCAGTAGCGTCACCATGCTGGCCGGTCATTCCATCGCCGCCGCGGTTCAGGGTAATCCCCATCTGGATAAAATTTACTACCTGGACGATACCAGGATTTTCAAAGGCAGTTTCTGGGCCAAGCTGGCGGAAGTGCTGAAGATATCCAGGCGGTTGCGTCGCGAACAATTCGACCTTGGTTTTAATTTCCACCGCGACTGGCGCTTCAACATCATCCTTTTTTTGTCCGGTTGTAAAAAGAGGATCGGCTTTGCCAGCGCCCGCAAATCATGGCTCTTGAGCGAAGGAATAGCCATTGCAGGCGTCAAGCACCATATTTTTCATTACTGCGCTCTGCTGAAAGGGCTGGGTATTTTTTGCCTCGATTTTAAAATGGAATTTCCCCTGGCGGAAGCTGTGCTGGCCGCCGCGGCTGATAAATTTCTCAGGCCGGAAAAATTGACTGCTTATGTGGTTTTGGCTCCCGGCGGCGCCGTCAACGTCAAGGAGGAGATGGATAGCCGGCGTTGGGGCACTGAAAATTACGCCGCCCTGGCCGGGATACTGATCAACAATGGCCGCAAGGTCGTGCTGCTGGGCAGTGGTAACGATCAAAAAATCGCCCGTTCGATCAAGGCGGCGCAGCCGGAAGTGATTGACTTTTGCGGTCAAACCAGTCTGGCCGAAGCCGCCGCGCTGCTTAAAAAATCCCGGCTGGTAGTCTGCAACGACTCGGGTTTGATGCACCTGGCCGCTGCCGTCGAGGCGCGGGTCATCGCCATTTTCGGCCCCACCCATCCCGATGAAAAGAAGCCGCTCGCGGCCGGCAATATCGCGGTCTGGAAAGGGGAAGAACTCGCATGTTCCCCCTGTTATCACGACGGCAGATTTCCTGAATGCGAGCACCGCAACTGTTTCAGAAAAATATCTCCGCAGGAGATTTTCGAACTGCTCAAGGCCTTCACTGGAATCAGGATCCCCCCGGCTACGCCACTCCCCCCTTGCCCAGAGGGTTGTCTCACTATAGATGATTTATCATGCTGAAACCATAGTGTGCCTATTGACAGAACTGATTGAAATCATAGCGCGAGCAAGTAAGGGGGGGGATAAAAACTGAATTGTCTGCTATAATTGGATTTCATGAATCACCAAGATCAAGGAGGCAGACGTGGAAAATTCGGCAGCACCGATCAAAGATGAGATCAGACCGATCGTTTTGAAGAACGGTATTTTTGTCGTCGGCCATCCGCGCAGCGGCACTTCTTTGGCCTGCCAATTGCTCAAAAGCGCCGGCGTCGATTTTCCCAGTGATTTCGGAGCTGACGAATACAACAAGTCTGGATACTTTGAATTGGAACTGGCTAAAGAACTGGAGAAAAAGCTGATCGATAAAGCCATGACCGAAGAAAACATCATAGAAATAAATAAAATCATCGAGCGCTTGAACAATACCCCCGGTTTGAGCGGCCTGAAAATTGTCCATATACCGGCCCTGTTCTTTTTCCGCCATCTTGCCAAAAATATCCGCGTGGTTTTTATTTTCAGAAACCCGG
>JBAXOR010000113.1:0-4905 GCA_037133155.1 Chrysiogenales bacterium
TCCCCAGATCGGCAGAATCGTCAGTTTTGTGTATTTAAGCGCAGGATTGATCCGCTTGGCCCGCTTCAATGTATTCAAGGAAGCCCAGGCTTTTCCAGCCAATATCTTTATCGGAGTGCCTATTCCGACTGCCTCCATGGCCGTCTGTTCCATCGTACTGCTTTTCAGTGCAACCCAGCCGCAGACTAAAATGGGGATCTTACTCTTTTCACTTTTCATCATCCTGATTTCTTTGCTGATGATATCCAATATCAAGTACAAAACCATAAAAAAAATTGTTCTGAGAAATAGCCTGAGGACACTCTTCCTGCTGGCCTCGATCATCGCCTGCCTGGTCATTTTCCCAGATATCACTATTCCCATCCTGTCTTTCTCTTATATGCTATCGCCGCTTTTTTTCTATATTTTTTTCAGGAAACAAAGAATTCTTGTCCCAGTCGGCTTGCAAAAGCAAGCCGAAGAACCCGGGGACAGCAAACCCGAAGCCTGAGAACGGTTCATGGCTGAAGAAAACTCTTTGTACAGTAATTTCAAGCCCTTCTTAAAAAGATTCATCCTGGCCTTGTTTTTCATGACCATGGTGGCTGTGTTCACGGCTTTTTTAACCGTGATAATCATGCCGAACATTGATGAAATGTTCATCCAGGGGGGCGGCCAGATTGCGGGAAAAAGCAAATTCATCCGTACCCTGATCATGCATACTCTTGGGATCAAAGAAAATAAAATGGGCCAGGTCCTGCCCCAGCTGCTGTTCCTGGTTTTTTTTGGTCAGGCGATATTCTCTTTTTTGTCCCTCTATATGATGAAAACACTGGGATTGAAAGTAGTGCGCAACATCCGCGACAAGCTTTACCGCAATTTGATCCATCAATCGATCGAATTTTTAAGCAAATCAAAAACAGGAGACTTGGTCTCGCGCATCTCCAACGATATCGAAAAAATAAAATTGGCTGTGGCCGAAACTCTTGCCGTGTATATCAGGGAAACCCTGACTCTGGTCTTCCTGCTGATCGTGATTTTTTTCCTGGATTGGGGAATGGCTTCCATTTCACTGATCCTGATTCCCATTGCCGCCGTGCCTCTGCTCTATTTCGGCCGCAAGGTAAAAAAACGCGGCATTCAGTCTCAGGAAACAATCGGCGAACTGGCCAATTTCATGAGTGAATCGGCCATGGGCAATAAAATCGTCAAAGCCTATAACATGGAGGAATTTGAAATCAACAAGTTCCGCCAGCTCAACCACAAGCATTTCCGCATCAATGCCAAAATCGCTTTGGCCTATTCACTCGCGTCTCCGGTCATGGACATCATCGGCGGATTTGTGGCTGCCGGACTTTTTACCATCGGCATGCATCGCATTTCCCAGAACACTATTTCGCCAGGCCAATTTATATCTTTCCTGGCTGCCTTATTTATGATGTACAGCCCGATAAAAAGACTTTCTATAGCCCATAATGATTACCAGCAGGGCAAAGCCGGTTATGACCGGGTCAGACAGATCATTAATACCGAAAACCCTATCCGGGACAGGGCGACGGCTATTGAAATTAAAAACATCCGCGGCGAAGTGGAATTCAGGAATATTTCGTTCGCTTACCAGCCCGGCGTTGCAGTTTTAAAAAATATTTCTTTTACAGCCAAACCCAACGAACTGGTGGCCCTGGTCGGGGCCAGTGGGTCCGGCAAAACAACCATCATGAACATCCTGTTGCGTTTCTACGAACCTGAAAGCGGCGAATTATTGATCGACGGCAAGGATATCCGCTCCATCACCCTGAAATCGCTCCGGGAACTGATCGGACTGGTCACCCAGGACGTTTTCCTTTTCAACGACACCATCCAGAATAACATCGCTTACGGCCGTAAAAAATTCAGCAGCAGCGACATTCAAAATGCCGCGATCGTGGCCCGCGCCGCCGGCTTCATCGACGAAATGCCGCTGCGCTACGATACAGTGGTCGGAGAACGCGGCATATTCCTGTCCAACGGCCAGCGGCAGCGTATTTCCATCGCCAGAGCCGTATTGAAAAAACCGCAAATTCTCATTTTTGACGAGGCCACTTCATCGCTGGACTCGGAATCAGAAAAATTGATCCAGGAAGCCATGGCCGATGTGATGAAAAACCGGACCACTTTTGTCATCGCTCACCGACTGAGCACCATTATCGAAGCCGACCGCATCCTGGTGATTGAAAACGGTGAGATCAAGGAGACCGGGAACCACCGCGAACTCCTAAAAAAAAGAGGCCTTTATTACTCGCTATACAATTTGCAATTTCCGGAAATGAATATTATAATGTGATCCATGAAAAGCATGACCGGATTTGCGCAAGGAAGATTCGACTTCAAGGACTTTTCGCTGTTTATCTCTTTTAAATCCTATAACAACCGCTACCTGGAAATCAATTTCAAGGGCAACGGCATCTCCGCGGCCAGCGAAAAAATCATCAAGGAAGTATTCAAGGAAAAACTGCAACGCGGCAAAATTGAAATCATCTTTGACCTGTTTCAAAATAATAATAAAAACTGGAACATCCAATTGAACAGCGACCTGCTCGAAGAAATCATAAGCAAAATCATGCCTTTGCAGGATAAATTCAGCCAGAGGCTGAACCTTTCTCTGGACGCACTGCTCAAGCTGCCAATGATTTTTCACCTGGATTACAGCCTGGACCGCCTCAGTCAGAAGGATCAGGCCGCTATCAAAAAATCGATCGCCAAGGTATTCGGCGATTTTCTGGCAAGCCGCAGTCAGGAAGGCCTGTTCATCGGCAAAGACCTGCTGGAGAGCATCGTCTTGATTGAAGACCATATTAAAATCATCGGCAGCAAAGAAAAAGATTTTGAAAAAGACATGTTCCGCAATTACCGGGAAAAAATTGCCAAGTACGTCAGGGGTTTGAATATTGACGAAAAAAGGATCGCCCAGGAAGCCGCCATCAGCGCCGAAAAAACCTCCATCGCCGAGGAGATTAACCGCCTGAAAACGCATAGCCAAAGGCTGAAAACCCTTCTGAAAGATAAAAAATGCGCTACCATCGGCCGGGAAGCCGATTTCCTGTCCCAGGAAATGCAGCGCGAAACCCACACCATTGCCGCCAAGACCAACTGCCTGGATATCCACCAGCATATCCTCATTATCCGCCGCGAAATAGAAAAAATCAGGCAGCAAGTGCAAAATATCGAATAAAACGCTTCAAATGCACAACATCATCATCATCTCGGGCCCGTCTGGCTGCGGGAAATCGACCCTGATCCATGGACTGCTCGCCGAATTTCCCGAGTTGGAATTTTCGGTATCACACACCACCCGGCCGATGCGAAAAAATGAAGTCTCCGGAAAGGATTATCATTTCATTTCCGAGCGCGAATTTCAAAGGATGCTCGGCAGCGATCAATTCGCCGAATGGGCTGAAGTACACAGCCACCACTACGGCACCAGCTGGAAAGAGGTTCGCGCCAAGTCGGGCAAGGACCGGACGTTGGTCCTTGATATCGACTCCCAGGGAGCACGCAACATCAAACACCAATTTTCGGAGGCCATGGCCATTTTTGTGGTCCCCCCAACCCTGGCCGCGCTGAAAAAACGGCTGCTCATGCGCCAGGGGAAACTTGACCGCGAAGCGCGGCAACGACTGGATTCCGCCCTTAAGGAGTTGCGCTCCTACTCCCTGTACGACTATGTGATCGTCAACGATAAACTCCATGTGGCCCTGGCCGACCTGCGCTGCCTATATGTCGCTTTTTGCCGACAAATGGTCCGCAACAAAGATAAAATAAAAAAACTTATCCGAGGTCGCAAATGAAGCTTGCAGGCCCATATAGCCGTGCTAATCCGGGATGAAATTCTCGACTTGCCCGGCTGCCAGGCAACGCTCATGATTAACAGGCAGGACTAATGAACGAATTAAAGGAAATATTGAAATTTTACGGAGAAATGGGAGCTGAGTTTCTGCATCTGCCAGAAAGCAATCCGCGCGCCGACCTGGCCGAGTTGAACCGTTCCATCCTGCATTGCAAGCAATGCCGGCTCCATGAAAGCAAGACCCACTACGTCATTGGCGAAGGCTCCAATCACCCGGATATCATTTTCATTGGCGAAGGCCCGGGTCAAACCGAAGACCAATTCGGCCGCCCATTCATTGGCAATGCCGGGCAGTTGCTGGATAAAATCATCCAAAAAATGGGTTACCACCGCGAAGACGTATTCATTTGCAATGTAGTGAAATGCCGGCCGCCCAATAACCGTGAACCTTCGCAAGAAGAAGCCGAAGCCTGCCTGCCCTATTTGCGCCGCCAAATTGAACTTCTCAGCCCCAAGATTGTCGTCTGCCTTGGCAAAGTCGCCCTGAACAACCTCTTGAAAACCAGCCACAGCATGGGCCGGATCCGCGGCCAGTTGCTCAGTTTCAAAAATATCCCGCTCATCCCCACCTACCACCCTGCCTATATCCTGCATAAAAAAGAAAAAGAAGAAATATCCCAGGCCAAACGGGAAGTGTGGGAAGACATGCAGAAAGTACTGGCCATTATCGCCAGGCAACGCCATTGAAAATCAGCGTTTCACTTTCCTGTAATATTTTTGAACCTCTGACCTATCAAACCGGGTCCGCCGCATGCGGATTGAAAGTCGGCATGCGGGTGCTGGTACCGCTGGGGAACAGGATCGTATCGGGCTGGGTACTTGAACTGGATTCGCCCTATAAAGGCCGGCTGAAAAACATTATTGGAATCATCGACGATCCGTTCTGCCCTGATGAAAAGTTCCTGGAATTCGCCCGCCAAAGCGCCGTCGCCTATGTTGCCGCGGTAGGGATTGTGCTGGATCACGCCCAGCCTGCTGACAAAAGGAACTTGAAAAAACTTTGCCTGGAGCTGGACGGCCTAGTGATAAAAATCACCAAC
>JBAXOR010000114.1:0-4902 GCA_037133155.1 Chrysiogenales bacterium
TGCACATGAACAAACGGCAATTCTATCGACTTGGTTTGTCCTTGAGGTATCAATGCTCCCCCGTCAGTGAGTGGATCTGAAGGAATTCGTGATGCGATGGAGACACTTTTTACCGCACTCTCTTCGAGGAGTGCTTGTTTCAAGGCAGTATATTTTTCAATATCATCAGAAGTATTATTAACTTCAGATATCAGTGTATATTCCTTGTTAAACCCCAGATTTTTATTTTGCAGAAAATGGATCTGACTAAACATAAATAGGGCGCTGCATATCAGAATAATGACAATGGTAAATTGAACGCCGACAAGTAATTTTCTAAAATTAAATTTGGATTTGCCTGTGTTCGCGTAGGCTTTCAGCATTTTTGCCGGTTGAAACGTGGCAAGGAAAAAAGCGGGGTAAGACCCGGCCAGAAAACCTGTGACCACAACAATAGCAAGAATTTCCAGAATCGTGCTCACTTGCATTAGGGCTGCAAAGGACAGTGTTTTTCCAGAAAGTGCATTAAAAACAGGCAAACACATGGCAACCAAAAAAAGTGCTATGGTCAAGGCTAAAAATAGTACTACAAATGATTCGCCGATAAATTGCATGGCAAGATGATTGCGTGATGCGCCGGCTACTTTTCTGATAGCGATCTCTTTTGTCCGTGTCGTGGCATTGGCGGTTAACAGATTGACATAGTTGAAGCAGGCAATGAGTAAAATGAGAAAACCAATAGCTGAAAATATCAGCACATAGGTGATCCTGTTTTGCGGTTGAATGTCATTTTCAAAATGAGAGTAGAGGTGAATGTCTTTCAGGTTTTGTATTGAATATTTAACTGAAGAACTATCCGGTTTGGAATTGCTGTGTTTCGCTATCAGTTCGCTGCATTTTTTTTCAAAAGCCGGTTGGGAGAATCGGTCTTGCATGACGAAATAGACCAGGAAATTTTGCCATCCCCAATTATTCATCCAATCGACGCCGGCCACCTTTTCGGCAGCGGTGAGTGTAGCAAAAATATCGTAGCGGAAATGGGAATTTTGCGGCATATCTTCCATCACGCCGGTGATCATATAATCAAATTCATTATTCATTTTTAATACTTTGCCAACCGGGTTTTCATTGCCGAAATACTTGCGGGCGGCTTTTTCAGAGATCACCAATGTGAATGGCTGTTGCAGCGCTTTTTCAGGATATCCCTGCTTGAATTTAAAAGAAAAGATGTGAAACAAACTGGCATCCGCATAGGCCAAACCATTTTCTTTTTCTATATATCTTTTATTTTTATATTGAATAATATCGTTTCCGCTTATAAGAATTCGCGCATAATCTTTGATTTCCGGAAAGTTATCCGCAAGTAATTTTGCCGTTTGCGGTGAATTGTAGGGATGCTGAGGTTGACACAACCGGTAAATATGATCCGCATTTTTATTAAAGCGGTCATAGCTCCACTCGTTTTTGACATACAATAAAAGCAAAATGCAAACCGCCATTCCCAGCGCCAGACCGAATATGCTGATGAATGCATATGATTTGTTTTTAACAAGATTTCTGAAGGCGGTTTTGAAATAATTTTTTAACATGTTGCTTCTCCTTTATTCAAAACGCAGACATTCAACCGGATTCGCTGTTGCCGCTTTAATGATATACGAACCAATGGTTGCGATCGTGACCGTCAAGACGATGGCCAAAGGATATAGAAACAATCCCGCAGTCATTTCGGTTCTCAACGCAAATGACTGCAGCCAATAATGCATGAAAAAATATGAAATGGGGGCCGCGATGGCAAATGAGATGACTATCAGTTGCAGGAAGTCTTTCCCCAACAGGAACAAGATCCTTGCCGTACTGGCGCCCAGGACTTTTCTGATGCCGATTTCTTTGGTGCGCTGGATGGCCATGAAAGAAGACAACCCCAAAATTCCCAGGCTGGTCACGATAATAGCCAGAGATGAAAATAAGGCAAAAACTTTTCCGAAAAGCTCATCCGCTTTGTATTGCTGATTGTAATAATCATCCAGGAAAAAGTATTCAAAAGGATTGTCAGGAAAAAAATCGTTAAAAAGCCGCCTGATCCCGGACAGGGTCGATTCCATCTCGTGGGTGTCCAGTTTCAGCACGAACAATCCTCTCACATCCCTTCCTTCAGGCATAAATCTGAAAATATGAGGCTCGAACAGTTGCTTCAATGACTGCTGATGATAATCGGCCAATACTCCGACAACCGTATAGATGGTATCCCAATAAATAATTTTCTGCCCGATGGCGGCGGCGGGGCCCTTAAATCCCAACCATTTGACCGCCGTTTCATTGAGGATCAGGGCGCTGGCATCCGCCGGATATTCTTTGCCAAAATTCCTGCCGGCTACGAATTTTAAGGCGAAAACTCTTACATAATCATAGTCGATCCCGACGATCTGATAATTTTTATTGTCATCGGTTCCCACGCGGCGAATGCCGCCGGCATCCCACAGAACCTGTTTTCCCGGCACATCCGTGCCAACGCAAAAATCACTGATATGCGAGTTTTTAAGGAGTTGCTGCCTGAATGTCTGCAATGTGCTCCCAAATGAAGCGCGGCGCACCCTGGGCGCCCTGATGACCAATTTCTTTTCCAAGTTAAAACCAAGGTCTTGGTTTTTCATGAATGATATCTGGCGAAACACTGTGAACGTGCTGATCAGAAGCCCAAAAGCCATCACGAATTGGAATACCACAAGCGATTTTCGCAAATTCATTCCCCTGGAGGTATTTCCCAATTTCCCCTTCAGGACAATCGCCGGTTTGAACGAGGAAAGGACGAGCACCGGATACAAGCCGGAAAGGAAAACGCCCGCCAGGAACATGGCCAGAACGGTATGCCAGAACCATGGCTGGGCCCAGACAGTGTATTCTATTGGCATGCCGGTGAGTTGCCGGAAGAACGGCAGGAGCAGTTTTACCGCCGCCAGTGCCAAAGCCATGGCCGCCAAATTGACCAAAACTGTTTCCAAAAAAAACTGCGCTATCAATTGGCCGCGGGAAGCGCCCGCCACCTTGCGCATGCCCACTTCTTTGGCCCGGGTCAACGAATGGGCAGTGGAAAGGTTGGTGTAATTTGCCCAGGCGATGGCAATGATGAATATGGCGATTACCTGCAGAAAATTCACGGTAGCAAGGTCGCCATTGACTTCGTATTCCTGCTGAAAATTCGAAGTCAAATGGATATCTTTCAACGGCTGCAATTTGAGATCGCAGGTCAACTTATATTCCCGGAGCACCGGTCCGAATTCGGCGTCCACGAGCGCGGGCAATTTTTTTTCGAAAACCATGGGATCGGCTTGCGGTTTCAGCAGGAGATAGGTGAACCAGCCGCTGTCGCCCCATGAATCTTCAACGTCCTTGCCGTAGAGGTCGAGAAGGTTGGGATAGGATAAAAGAATATCGAATTTCAGATGAGAATTAGGAGGAATATCCTTAAAAACCCCAACCACCTGGTAATCAACTTTTTTATCGACACTGATGGTCTGTCCGATCGGGTTCTCGGCAGTAAAATACTTGTTGGCCGTTGAGCGGGAAATGAAGGCCCGGTTCGGCTGCTTGATGCCGTTTACAGGGTCGCCGGCGATGAATTCATATTTGAAAATCCGGAAGAAATCAGCCTCGGCAAAATACATCCTCTCTTCAAAAAACCTGTTCGCGGCATGAGCCACAGAGGCGCGATAGCGGAACAAGCGGGCGACTTTTTCAACTTCGGGATACAGGTCCCTGATGCGCAACCCGGCGGGGGGGCAGCAGGATGCGAAACGCACCGCCTGGCCGTCCTGATCGGTACGTTCGTAGCGCAGCCGGTAGATGTGATCGCTGTTTTCATGAAACCGATCGTAGTTTTTTTCATAGTTCACAAAATACAGGATAAGCAGGCATGCTGTCATCCCAAGGGTGAGTCCCAGGACGTTTATCAGCGTGAACAGTTTGGTTTTTTTCAGGTTTCGCAATGTGGTCAATAAATAGTTTTTAATCATATTGTTAGTCCCCTAGCATTTGAGATCATAGAAAATGCTTCACCATTGAATTTCAATGCAAATATGATGCCAAATAGGCCATCGTCGCCGGGATGAGCCGGAAGGCGAGCTTGGGCTGGGTAGATACGGTTTCCGGCTTAGTTCAACATGCTCACCAATGCGAAAGAAATAAGTCGGGATGTCCGCTGGCAGAACAATCGCTGTCCAATTTCGGACAGTAGACGGAGGATCTCAGACTGCTGCCGGGTGATTTTCACTTATGAATGGGAACTTTCAGGGCGCTGTGCTATAATGGCAGGGAAATTGCTGAAGTTTTTTTATGAAATGGGCAATGATGAAAAAAAATTTCGGAAAAATCCTGATCGTGGATGATGATGCCGATGTGTTGCAGGCGGCCACCCTCTTTCTGAAACAACATGTGGGATCGGTGCGCGCCGAAAAAAATCCGGCCCTGATCCCGCAACTTCTGAAAGATGAAACGTTTGACGTTATCCTGCTGGATATGAATTTCGAGCGCGATGTCAGCAGTGGCCAGGAAGGTTTTTTCTGGCTGGAAAAAATCCTGGCTATCGATTCCCAGGCGGTGGTCATTTTGATCACCGCCTATGGTGACATCGGCCTTGCCGTGCGCGCCATCAAGGAAGGGGCCAGTGATTTTGTCCTCAAACCCTGGCAGAACGAAAAATTACTGGCCACGGTTTCGGCCGCCATGAACCTGCGCGCTTCCCGTTCCGAGGCCGAAAACCTGCGCCGGCGCCAGCAGCAGCTCAGTGCCGATCTGGACCAACCATTTCACGATTTTGTCGGCTCTTCCGCCGGGATGCAGAAGGTATTCCAGACTATTGCCAAGGTGGCGGCCACCGAGGCCAATGTGCTGATCATCGGTGAAAACGGCACCGGCAAAGAACTGGTG
>JBAXOR010000115.1:0-4902 GCA_037133155.1 Chrysiogenales bacterium
ACATAGATATATAAACGGTTTTGGAAGTTTTACCTAAAAAACTTTTGACATTACTAATAACACGGCAAGGAGCGAGAATGAAAAAAATATTTTTTCTATTCCTTGTGATCGGGTTATTTGTTCTGGCAGCGCAGAAAGATGCCTATCCTCTGACCGCTATCGATGAAAGCGGTCAATTCAAGTTGTTGGTCAATGCCAGCGAATTGGCGGCCTTCGCATCAGGGTCGAAGTCGCCTCGGCCCTTTTTCCGATGTTTTCACGCAATCTCAATACCGGTGGCCACAATGAAAAGGAGACCAGATTCGTCAAGGCCTTTCAAACGATATATCATTCCGCCGCCTATCCTTCGCACATTCTATTTCCGCTTATCGACATGTCGGCAAAATAGGGAAAGTTCCGGGCCGGGAGAAAAAAAATCAGTCTGGAGTAATTTTGATGAAGCGGCGCAGGGAAATGAAGGATGAGAACAAGCCTATGGCTGTGCCGGTGATCAACAGTTGCCAGAAAATTTTCTGTGGCAAAAGTTTGAAATCGATCAACTGCTTGACGATATTAAAAACAAATTCAGCGTAAAGGGGAAAGGCTTTGATAGTAAGGAGCAGCAATACGCAGGCCAGCAATCCGCCCAGGAAACCCAAGACACAGCCTTCGATCAGGAATGGCGTTTTGATATACCAATCGCTGGCGCCGACCAGCCTTAAAATGTTTATTTCATCCCGGCGATAGAAGATGTTGATTTTGACCACATTGAAAATGATAAAAATAGAGACAATCAGCAGGATGGCGCTCAGGAATAAACCGACGAAGGATGCGAATTTTTTGATCAGGGCGATTTTCCTGGCCCAGTCCAGGTTGAGTTGGACGCTTTCGACGAAGCTGACTTTATTGATATCGCGGATAAACGATTCGATCTGGATCAGGTTGCGGGCGTCGGCCAGGAACTTGACATCAATTGATGCCGGAAAAGGGGAATCGTTGAATTCGGCCAGGATATATTTCAATTCAGGGAACTCGCCGGAGAAGTTTGTTTTCGCCTGATCCTTGGAGATAAAACCGGCTTCTTTGACCAGCAAGTTCGCTTGAATATGCTGCAGCAACTTTTCGATCGCGGCGCTGTCGCTGTCGTCCTTAATGTAAAAAATCGCTTCGACATTTTCGCTCAATTTACTGATATAGCGCTCCAGATTGAAAGAAATGTAATTGAAGATTCCCGGCACCAGCAGCGTGAAAGCTATGATTCCCAGGCATAGGGCATTGACCATTTTGTTTCTTAATAAATTGGCCATGGCCTGTTTAAGTGAGTGAAACATGAATTTCATTGATTGGCCTCGATTTTCTTGTCCTGGATCAATTGCCCCTTGTCCAATTTTATGATGCGCCTGGGGAATAAACTGATCAGGTTGAGGTCGTGGGTGGCGATGATGGTAGTGATACCGTTGGCGTTTATTCTTTCAAAAATTTTAATGATCTCTATGGACAGGTTAGTGTCCAGGTTGCCGGTCGGCTCATCGGCGATCAGGATTTTAGGGTTGCCGATTATGGCTCGGGCGATGGCGACCCGTTGTTGTTCCCCGCCGGATATATGTGCGGTCAGGTATCTCTTGCGAAAGGTGAGGCCGACCAGGGCCAGGGCATTGTTGACTTTTTTTTCAACATCCGCCTGCTTCTCGCCCCGGACCAAAAGGGGGATGGCTACGTTTTCATGCACTGTCCGGTTCATCAGCAGTTTGAAATCCTGAAAAACGATCCCTATCTGCCGGCGCAGCTTGAAAAGCTTGTTGGCAGGGATCAGGGTACTGTTGACCGAATCTATCAGGATCTGCCCCTTGCTTGGCTCTTCTTCCTTGTAAATCAGCTTGAGCAAAGTTGATTTGCCCGCCCCCGAAGCACCGGTCAAAAAAACAAATTCACCGCGGCCAATGGCCAAGTTGAGGTCCCTCAAAGCTTCATTGCCGAAATATTGCTTCGAGACATGAAAAAATTGGATCACTTTATTCTTCGTCTTCCCCGACAATATTTTTGAATAATATTCTTCCGCAACTTTCGCAGATCAGCACATCGTTGGAGATTACCAATTCGCTTAAAACTTGCGGGCGTATTTTAATATTGCAGACACCGCAGAAATCTGTCTGCACAAAGGAGACTACCTTTCCGGCTTTTTTGACGAATAAATTATCGTAGGCTTTTAAAAGATTGGCTGCCACCCTGGTACGTATTTCTTTTTTGTTTTTTGTCTCTTCGCTCAACTTGTTTTTATGATAATCCAGGTAGCTTTGCAGTTCCCTGATCTTCTGATTATATTCGGCGGCGATTTTATTAAATGCACTTTCCGTTGCACGGATAATGCCCATGATTTCATCTGCTTCGATCATTTTTTCGATTATTCTTTCTTCCACCGAGGTGATGCTCATTTCCTCAAACTTAATTTCGTTGCTGATCCCCTGGTATTCCTTGTTGGTGGTCACTTTTTTCATTTGTTCTTTGTATTTGTTGATTTTATCCTTGAGACCGGCGATTTCCCTTTCGAGTTTCTTCCGGTCTTCAATGTTATTCAGTAATTTTTTCTTGGCCTTTTCGATCATTTCCGAGCGGGCATCCCTTTCAGCTTCGAGTCCCGTTATTTTCAGGGGAATTTCCTTGATGATTATTTCTATCTCTTTTAATTGGTCATCTTTTTGTTGCAGCGCATATAAAATTTCGAGTCCTTCTTTCAAGTCAACTCCTTGATTGGCGCGATTGCTGGGCCTACCAGGATTCGAACCTGGAACCAACCGGTTATGAGCCGGTAGCTCTAGCCGTTGAGCTATAGACCCCTGCTGTCATTAAGAGTAGCAAAATTGCGCTGGCCTGTCAAGCCCGGATGAGGATTTTTGCCGGGAAATTTTAGCTATTATAGCTGGTCCATATTGACAATTTTTGTTATTTCGATATATTAAAAAATAATATGAAAAAAATCATCCTGGCAATTATGCTCTGCGCTTTTTTTTACCCCGTTTTTTCAATTTTCCCATATTTTCATGGAGCCCGTTCTTTGGCGCTGGGGTATTCCTCCCTGGCCTTTAATTACGATTTTAACGCCATTTATTTGAATCCGGCCCAACTGAATGCTCTAACAGCTTCTCTGGGCGGCTATCAGTTTCAAAGCAGTTTCCTTGATTATCTGGATTTTGCCGGCCAGCTCCAAAAAATCAGCGCTTCTGATCTAAGCAATTTTCAAGATCTTAGCGCTGCTCAAAAAAACGATCTCCTGGAACGGCTGAAAGGTGTTTTTACTGAAAAAACCGGGATAAATGGTTTTCAGATGAAGAACCCGGGCTATGCCGGCAAGGGGTACGGACTGGCAATAGAGTTTGTGGATTCGGCAATTATCTTTCCCCTGGCCAACGATGTCTTATCCAGGCCTGTCGGGCAAATATCCAATGCTGACATTGCTTCCCTCAAAATGCGTTTTACCGGCTTTCATTACACGAATTACTCCTTTTCCTATTCTTTTTCATTATCCAAAGGGTTAGCCCTGGGAGCAACCATCCATTACCTGAAAGGCAAAGCCAGCGAATCCAACGTCGCTATTGTCGATGCGCCCTTCCGGCCATCTTCCGGCGCCAGGGAATACTTGCAATTCGCCTGGTCCGGTGCCCAAAAAGATTTTAGTAAAATTAATTTCGACCTGGGAGTCAGCGCTGACCTGGGGTTATATTTCAAGGCCGGTCTGCTGGTAAAAAACGTTGCTGATCCGGTCATTACAACTGAAATCAGAGAATTGCAATTGCCCCGGAGAGTGGTTGCCGGATTGGCTTTTCGACCAGACAACCAATGGGGTATTTTCATGGATATTGATGTAAACAAAAGTGACCTGTACCACAACGGCCAGAAGGTGCAGCCGGTGTCGCTGGGAATTGAAAAAGGTTTTTTTCAAAAAAAGTTTTTCCTGCGGGCCGGTTTTCTGAATGACCTAAGCGAAAAGAATTTCCTTGGCCGTAACGCCAAACTCATTTACGGGATCGGCTTGGGATTCAATCTGGCAAGTTTCCTGGTTGATTTCGCCCTGGGTTTGGACGGACTGGGTAATGTAAAAAATCTAGGCATCTCCGGATTTTACCTGATCAAATGAAAAAATTGACATTTGATCTTATTTTAATTACAATATAACCAATGGCAATGCGTTTAGGAGATTTTTTACTTAAGGAAAGGAAAATAACGGAAGAAAAACTTCAGCATGCCCTTGAAATCCAAAAAAAAGAACCGGGCAAGCTGGGCAGTGTCTTTATCCGTCTGGGCTATGTCACTGAAGAAGATATCGCCCAGGTCCTGAGCAAGCAGTTCGGCTATCCATCAATCAACCTTTCCAAGTTTGAAATTGATGAAAAAGTGATCGAATTGATTAAACCCGATATTGCCCGCAAGCATATTGTGATTCCCATTCACCGCATTGGTTCCAACCTGACCTTGGCCATGGCCGATCCATCAAATTTGTTTGTCCAGGAAGAAATCCGTTTTTCCACCAATTTGCGCATTCAGGCAGTAATCGCTCCTGAATCGTCGATTGTTGAGGCCATCGACAAGTATTACGGATCTTCCACCGGTATCGAAGCCCAAAAATTCCTCGATGAAATTGAATTGAGTGAAGATTCCATGGTGGAAGTTCTGGAAACCAAAGAAGATGACGGCACCAGTGAAGGGGATATAGACGAGGATGCCCCGGCCATTAAATTGGTCAACTTGATCTTTAATGACGCCATTATCAAGGGAGCTTCGGACATTCACTTTGAACCTTACGAGAAAGTGTTCCGCGTCCGCCTGCGCATTGATGGGGTGCTACATGAGTACATGACACCGCCCATGAACCTGAAGAACAAAGTCATTTCCAGGATCAAGATCATTGCCGGTATTGACATTGCCGAA
>JBAXOR010000116.1:0-4862 GCA_037133155.1 Chrysiogenales bacterium
AGCGCAGGATACGGGAATGGACGATCTTGACCTTGAACTCGTGTTTTTCCTGGCCGTAATTGACGAAGATCTGGTACAGATTACCGATGGCCGGCGGGTAATTTGAGATGAGATTGAAGCCGCCTACAGAGATATTTTTTATCAAAAACTCTTCGCGGTTGCGGAACTCACCTGTCACTTCGTTAGTCAATTCGAAGTATCCGAAAATTGGAATGGTTGGATCAAAGCGATCAAATTTTCTGATTGTTTCCATGGCTCGTTTCCTTTGTCTTGATTTTAGCATAAAAAAAATAAAAATAAAATTCCCGGGCAAGATTGTTACATTTTCAGGAAGGTGCAAGCTTTTTCCGGGCCAGAACAATCCCGCTGTCGGCATTGCCGGCCATGCCCAGGCCCTGGTTAGCGGTAACAAAATTCATTTTCCAAAACAAAACAAGTCCATGCTTTCCATCCTTTTACCCAAAGAATTCAGCGATTCTCAATCAGGGATTTAATTTCAAGGGGAATGGGTGCCCTCTTTTTCCTGATTATTTGGCGGAGGTTTTCTTGCGGTTAATGGCATAGAGATCAGGAACCGCCTTCAAGTGGCTGTAAATCTCGTTCAGCTGGAACATATCTTTGACCTCAAAAACCAGGGTGATCTTGACCATGGCCTGGCTGGTCTGTTCCTGCTCGAGCTTTTTGATATTGGAATTGCTGGCCGCGGTGATGCCGGTAATGGTGCTCAGCACGCCGGGCTTGTCGGCCACCAGGAGTTCAAGCTTGACCTGGTAGGCATAATCGAACGTGTCGTTCCAGGTCACATGCTTCAGCCGCGACGCGATTTCCATATTGACGTTGGGGCAGATTTTCCGGTGCACCACCAGGCCCCGGTTCTTGGTGATGTAGCCGATGATCTTTTCGCCCTTGATCGGGTGGCAGCACTTGGCGAAAATGAAATCGATATCGGGCTGGTTGTCGACATGGATCCTCGAGTGCGGGGAGCTGCCGTGCGCCGCCGCTTTTTTCACCGGTTTGATTTCCACGGCGCTGACTTCGGGGAACAGTTTTTTCAGCGCCAGACTGTTTAATGTCTTTTTACCGCTGCCGATTTCCCTGAGAAATATTTCCATGTCCGGAAAGCCGGCGGTGTTCAGTCTTTTTTGAATACCCTCTTCGGTGAATTTGAGGTGGTATTTTTTCTGATATTGGCGCAAAACCTTCTGCCAGAGGCGGCGGCCTTTTTCATGGTCAAAGGCGAATTCCTCCTTCTGCAGGTGGGCCATGATCCTTTTTTGGGCGCGGGTCGTGGCGGCGAATTTCAGCCAGTCGGCGCTGGGGCTGCTGCTCTTCTGGGTAATGATCTCGACCACATCGCCGGAATTAAGCTTGGTGCGCAGCGGCACCAGCTTTTCGTTGACGATGGCGTTCTTGCAGTGGTCGCCGACTTCCGAATGGATGGCGTAGGCGAAATCGATGGGGCTGGAACCGGCCTTGAGATTGACAACTTTGCCCTTGGGGGTGAACACGTAGATTTCGTTGGGGGTCAAGTCGCGTTTAACCAAAGTGAGAAATTCCTTGGGATCGGGATTGGTCTTGTGGTAATCGATCATTTCCCGGAACCATTCCAGGCGGTGGTCATTTTCCAGAAAAGCCAGCCCTTCCTTGTATTTCCAGTGGGCGGCGATCCCCTCCTCGGCGTTGCGGTGCATTTCCTGGGTGCGGATCTGGATCTCGAATTTCACCCCTTCCCTGGTGATGATGGTGGTGTGGATCGATTGGTAGAAATTGCTTTTGGGATTGGTGATGAAATCGCGCCAGCGGCCGGGGATGTGCACCCATTGCTGATGGATGGCGCCCATGATCACGTAGCAGTTGGCCACGGTGTCGGTGATCACGCGCAGGGCCAACAGGTCGTAAACGTTTTCCAGTTCAATGTTCTGTTTTTGCAGCTTGCGGTAGATGGATATTTCCCTTTTGATGCGGTAGTGGATGTCGGCCTTGATTTTGGAGTCCCTGAGGATCTCCAGGATTTGCTTTTTCAGGTTTTCCACCTGTTTCATGGCCCATTCGTATTTATCGCTGACTTCGGTTTTGATGCGCTGGTACTGGTCGGGATGGAGGTATTGAAAAGACACGTCCTCCAGTTCGTCGCGGATTTTTCCCATGCCCAGGCGGTAGGCGATGGGGGCGTATATTTCCAGGGTCTCGCGGGCGATTTTGATTTGCTTTCCTGCGCTCAAATGGGCGAGGGTGCGAATGTTGTGCAGGCGGTCGGCCAATTTGATCAGGATGACCCGGACATCGGCGGTCATGGCGATGATCATCTTTTTCAGGGTTTCGGCCTGGGCGTCCTCAATATCCACTTCGGAAATCTTGGATATCTTGGTCACGCCCCAAACAATGTCGCTGATCTCGGCGCCGAAAAGCTTGTTCAGATCTTCGCGGTTGTACTGGGAATCTTCGATCACGTCGTGCAGCAGGGCGGCGGCGATGGATATCTCGTCCACCTTCATATCGGCCAGAATACCGGCCACGGTCAGCGGGTGGGTGATATAGGGCTCATTGGAAGCCCTTTTCTGGGTCAAGTGGGCGTCGGTGGAAATGGCATAGGCCTTTTTCAACAGGGCGATGTTGGCTTCGGGGTAATAGCTCAGTATTTTTTCCTGCAGTTCGTGAAAGCGTTTGATCATTTCCCTGTATTATATATCATTTACCGGCATTGGCAACGCGTTTTTTGAAAAAAATCGTCTTGACCCGGGCGGAAAAAACGGGTATGCTTGTTCCATGATCAGGATTTCCAGCGGTTTTTACAAGGGCCGGGTGTTGCGCGGCGGCAAAAATCCCGTTATCCGTCCGACCATGTCCAAGCTGAAGCTCACTTTTTTTGATATCCTGCAAAATGACATCAAGGAAAAAATCTTTCTCGACGGTTTCGCCGGCAGCGGCAATATCGGCATCGAAGCCCTTTCCCGCGGCGCCGAATATGTCATATTTATCGATGATCTGCCGGAGGCGGCGCGCACCATCAAACACAACGCCGAAAAAATCGGCATTGCCCCCGATTTTTTCCGGGTGATCTGCGGCGATTTCAACCGCTCGATCATAGCCTTGAGCAAGGATGGATTTCAATTTGATTTGATTTATCTTGATCCGCCCTACGCCATGCTTGAATATGCCAATCCCTTGAAGGTAATTTTTAAGAGAAATGTACTCAAGCCTGATGGAATGATCGTGCTGGAAAGGCCGACCAAGGTCCGTTTCGAAACTGCCTATTTCACCCTGAAACGCACTAAGCGTAGCGGCAGCGAAAGCCTCGATTTTTTCGGTTATTGACTCTTTGCCATTTTTCCTATTTCAATCCCGTTTCTTCCAACACCTCAAGCAGTCGTTCCGGGGAAACTCCGGTTTTGGGGTTGCGCGGCGGCGTGCAGCCTGGGACACTTTGAATGGAAAGATCGTAGGTGCCGATCCGGCGGGCCAGGGCCATGGTTTCAATTTTTTCGTAGGCGATTAGCGGGCTGTAAACCGGGCAATCGCTGCCCTGGCGCTGGGCCATGAGGTTTTTCAGGGTCTGTGAAGCCACCTGGGCCAGGTTGTCGCCGGTGATGATCCCGAAGGCGCCTTCATCCCTGACCACCTGGGCGGCCTTTTTATGCATCAGGTATTTGCAGAGCACGCAGACATACGGCTCGTGGCGGCTGCCGAATAACCTGGAAAATTTTCCCTGGAAAAGTTCCTCGCGGGGGATGATGATCAATTTTATTTTTCTGCCCGCTGAAAAATCTTCCAGGCGGTCGCGCAAGCGGGCCACTTTGGCCGCTTCGGCTTCTGAAACCTGGAAGTGCAGCAGGACCGGCAAAACGCCGCGCTTCATCATCAGGAATGTGGCCACCGGCGAATCGATGCCTCCGGAAATCAGGGAAACCAGTTTGCCGGCGCTGCCGACGGGAAAACCGCCGAAGGCGCTGATCTTTTCATGAAAAAGGTACATGTGACGCTGGCCGATTTCAATGTGCAGTTCGAAGGCCGGGTCTTTCAGCCTTACCGCGGTGCCGGTCTGTGCGTTGATGATAGCGCCGATTTCCCTTTCCACGGCCATGGAGTCCGGAAAAAAATGTTTGTCCAGGCGCTGGCAGCTGACTCTGAAATGGGCGCTGTCTTTTATGGCAGGAATGAAACGGGCGCTTTCCTTTTTTAAAACCTCATAATCCCTGGCGATTTCAATGGCCGGGCTGTAAGAGTAAACCCCCAGGACTTTTTCAAGATCCGGAAGGTCGGCGCTGCCGTGAATATAAATCCGGCCGCGCTGCACGGTGATGTCGGAAAAAACGTGGTTGTTTTTTTTCAAAAACCAGGCCAGGTCTTTTTTGAGTTCCAGTTCGAATTGACCGCGGTTCTTGCCTTTAAGACTGATCTCGCCATAACGGACGATGACGGCCCGGCCGCTCATGGCTGCAAACGGCTTAGATAATCAAGGAGAATTTCGCCGGTGCGTTTTTGCTGGTATTTTTCCAGAGCTTTATCCTGGCTTGCCAAAAGGATTGCTTTCAGTTCCGGGTGGGTCAGGATCTCGTGGCACAGGGCCGCGATCCTCAAAAAATCCTTTTCGCGTACCAGCATCCCCCCGTTGTTCATGGTTTCGGCGACTGCGCCGGCGTCATAGGCCACGACCGGAATGCCCAGGTGGAAACTCTCCGGTATCGGGGCGCAGAATCCTTCGTGCTCGCTCAGGTGCAGGTACAGGTGTGACAGCTTGAAGTAAGAGACCACTTCGGCCAACGGGATATGGCCGCTGAAATGGATGTTTTTAATTTGCAGCTGCTGGACCAGGTTTTGCAGGGCGGCAAAATAACGCTCAAATCCGCGGTATTCGCCGACAA
>JBAXOR010000117.1:0-4826 GCA_037133155.1 Chrysiogenales bacterium
GGACCACGGCGAAATGCTGGGCGAGCACGGTGAGGACGGGCATGGTTTTTTTGTTTACGAGGGCGCGGTGCACGCGCCGTTGATCGTCCGCTCGCCCTGGCAATTGCCGGCGCGGCGGGTGCCGACGACGGTGGAGCACGTGAATATTGTACCGACAATACTGGAAGCAATGGGAATTCCCGGGGGCAAGTCGCTGCCGGGTAAGTCGCTGCTAAGGCTGGCTTTTGGCGGACCGGCAACTGGATTTGGTCAGGCAGTAAGCGAGACGTGGTATCCCCGGCTGCACTTCGGCTGGGCGGAACTGACGGCGATATACCGGGACGGCTAAAAGTTCATCGAAGCACCACAGGAGGAACTGTACGATATGGCGGCCGGCTGGCCGGCTGAGGTCGACAACTTGTGGCTGAAGCGGTTCGTGATGCGCAGGAAGTTAAAGGGCGCCTTGCAGGATTTCTTAGCAGAAGTTTCGCGCCACGCTCTCTCACCCTCAAATGAGTTACCGTTAAGCCGTGACGACCGCGAGAAACTGGCAGCGCTGGGTTACTTATCCACGGTGGTCGAACCAACGGAGAAGAGCGCATTGATTGACCCCAAGACAAAGATCCAGGTATTCAATGACATGATGCGGGCGCGCAGTCTCCAGGATGCGGGGCAGACCAGCCAGGCGATCGCCCTCATAACCGGCATCCTAGCCCGTGACCCCGAAATCATCGACGGACGCATGCTCCTGGGCAATCTTTATTTCAAGGAGAAGCGTTTCGCAGAGGCCTTGGCAGTCTACCGCGAAGTGATCCGCCGGAAACCGGACTACAATTTCGCCATGCTTAACGTGGTCAACTGCCTGATGTCGCTGCAGCAGTACGACCAGGCCGAAAAAGAGATCAACGCCTTCCGTGCCGTCTTCCCCAAGGACGCGACCTTCCTGCAGCTGCTGGGACAGGTCGAAGCACAGCGCGGGCGGCTTGATTCGGCACTGGTTTTTTTCCGCCAGGCCCTGGCCATTGACCCCAAGTACGCCGAAGCCTTCACCAAAATGGGCGAGATCTACTTCCAGCGTAATGATCTGCTCAACGCCGAAAAATGCCTGGCCAAGGCCCAGGAGATCAACCCCGAGCTGGCCAGAGGTTCCTTTACCCGCGCCCTGGTGGCCGATGCGCGCGGTGACCTGGAACTGGCCCGGAAATCCTATTTGCGCGAGCTGGAGACGAATGACGAGAACTTCCGGGCCGCCTTTAACCTGGCGCAACTTTATAAAAAGCTCGGACAGATGGATGAGGCGCTGCGCTTTCTCCGGCAAACCACGGAGATCAACCCCGGCTTCAACCTGGCCTTTTTCCTTATTGCCAAACATAATTTCGATAATCGCCAGAACCTGGAAGAAGCCATCGCCATGTGCCGCCGCGGCGTGGCTGTCCGGCCCGCGGACAAAAACACTCCGCACGGCTATTTCATCCTGGCAGACATCTATGCCTATCTCGGCGAAACCGCCAAGTCCAGGGAGAATCACCAGCTTGGGCAGCGCGCCGTGGCCGCGGTCCGCAACGCGTCCCGATGAATCGAAACGCCATTATGCCGCGAAAGATGATTTTCTTCAGGTTGTTTTTGGCATTCCTGGTTCTGCCCAGTCAGGATTTCACCGACCTGCCAAACCGCTCCCTTGAGTATCGTCCACGCTAATGCGATCATTGATTATTGTTTAAATTTTGTAATTATTTTATTATTTCAAAAAGGCAGTCAGCCGGCGCCAGAAAAAGTCCTCTCTTCGCGAAAATTTACGAAATAAAATGAAAAACTGCGAAAAATATTATCTGCATCGACCACAAAGCACTGTCAACACCCATCATTCGATTTGGCACGTAAAATGCTTTACCTTTGCTGACAACAGCATAGGAGGCTGACATGAAAAAAATTAAATTTTTTTTACTGCCCTTGGCAGTGATCGCGACCGCGACCCTGGCAATTACCGCCGCAACTGAGCAAGTCCCGGATCCAGACCGGACCATTTCCCAGAAAGAATTGGTCCAGAGTTTTGGCTTTATCGATGAAAACGGCGACGGTATCAATGATCTAGCCCGCGATGCGGACAATGACGGCATCCCCAATTGCCTTGATCCCGACTGGACCCGCCCCGAGGACGGGACGGGGTACAAAAACAAGTATGGCTACAAGCACCAGATGGGCAATGCCCAGAACCATGGCGTTGCGAACAATTTTAATTACAATTATAATTATCTTTGGAACAACAACTGGGGCGGCGATAGCTGCACCAATGCCTGCGACAGCACCGGCCCGAATGGCAACCAGGGGCGCAATCGTAAAAAGGGCAACCGCCCTTGATGTTCAAAAAAATGTCTCTTGCAAAAAACACAGGGAGAGCCTGGTTCTCCCTGTGCTTTTCATTGCTCATATTCCCCCTTTGGGCCACGGCTGCCAACAATATATCCATAACGCCATATCTTGACTACAACTATTCCAGCAATATTTTTTGGGACTCATCAGCGGTCAGCGATGCCATTTTTTCTCCGGGTTTGGGACTAAATTTCGCAACCCGCCAGTTTAATTTTTTTCTGAATGCCGACAGTAAAATCTACCGGAGCAACAATTACCTGAACCAATCGGCGATTTCCGGAGGCTTCAATTTTTTTAAATTGCTGTCGAAGCGCAGTTCCTTTTTCCTTTCCCCGGACTTCAGCCTGACCCAGTTCAAAGGCGAAATGTCCTACTTGAATACGATCATTCCCAGCCTGGCCGTCGGGCTGAAACATGTTTTTTCAACTCAGGTATACGGCCGTATTGGTTTTAACCTGCGCCACAGTAATTATCTTGAGGAAGATTCCTATGACCGCTTACGGACGGCGGTTTTTGGGGAAATTAGCGCTTTTTTCAGGACCCAGACCACTTTGCGCCTCACCTTGGGCCTGAACTATCTTTTTTTCCCCCATATCGTCACGGAAATTGCCTCTGCAACTTCAGCCCTGACGCTGAATGAAGCGGCAACGGCAATGGGCCGCCGCCGACACGCTCCCGATCCATCCTTGCCGCAGCCGGGAGCGCAAGTTCCGGCCATTTCCACCACCACCGACCTCACTTTCCCCCAGCCTTATATTGTATTCAGGGCCGCTCAGGGTTTGGGCTACAAAACCGGGCTGATCGCCGAGATCCAGTACCGCAAGAACCGCAACCTCGTGCAAAACTTTGACCTGCTGGCAATCGACGAATGGGCTTTGCAGCAAATGGATGAGGATTTTTTTTGGCAGGGTACGCGCCTTTCCATCTCTATAAAGACCGAAGCCATTTTAAAATTGGAAATCGCCATTGATTTTTCATATTATTTGAAACAATATGACGGATTGGATGCCCTGGACAAGGACGGCGACCCGATCCTGCCACAAGCGTTCCGTGCCGACAGACTTTCCCAGGTCACCATGAAAATTGCAAAATCGTTAGGCAACTTCGGTTTCTATCTCACCGGGAGTTACCGCAAAAACATTTCCAATGATTTGTATTTCCGGTACGATTTCTATTCGCTCTCCGCTGGTTTGGATTACGGGTTTTAAAATGAACAGGATAAAAATATTTTTTGGTTTGTCCCTGATGCTGGCCACCATATCACTTCTGGCCCAGACCATTCCCTTTCATTATTTTGACCGCAAAACACTGACTGATATTCAAGGCCAGGTGCTGGACATCGGTTTTGAAGAAGTTTATGGAAAAAATCAGAATTCCTTATGCTCGCCATCCAAAGGGACGACCAGCGCCTTTTCCGGGTCGAAGTCTGCCCGCAGTGGTTCTTCGCAAGCGATATCGTTGTGGGTATGAATATCCGCATCCGCGGTTCGCTGCTGACAACCGCCGCCGGCACGTTTTACCTGATCGCCCAGGAAATTTCGCTGCAGGGCGAACGGATCACCTTGCGTGACAGCAAAGGCTTCCCCTTGTGGAGCCGGAGTGGCGGCAGCGGGCAGGGGAACCGCATTGGAATCGGAGGCCACGGCAAAAGATGAAATCGACTTCATTCGTTTTATGGATAAAATAATCGCCAGCGACCAAGCGATTTCGCTGTTTCGGTAACAAGTATTCATTCTTTTAATTCCCAGAATAATCGCTAACAGAGGCGCGAGAAACCGCTAATTTCGCAGAAACTTGCGAAACGGTTCAGTCAGATTCCCTGTTTTTCAAAACAATAAAAACAATTACAAATATGAAAATGGCCAACTGGAAATGATTCCAGGGTAAACAAAACATTTTCTCGACAACTTGGCATTCAAATTGCTGCCAATTAATCTGAACCATTGGAGGAATAATGTCCAACCTTAGAAAAGTTCGGCCGGAGATAAAATGAAACGACTGGAATTTGTCCGGCTCATCACTTTGTCATCGGCGGCATTGACTTTTTCATGCACCAGCAGCTTCGTAAAAAAGACATTGATTATAGATGCCAATTGCACCGGCTGCGGCGCCTGCCTTGCCGCCTGCTCATTCGGAGCCATCATCCTTCCTGAAAAAAGTATTTTCACTGTCCGGCCTGAAGCCTGCACGGGTTGCGGCCGATGTCTTACTGTCTGCCCGGAACAGGCCCTTATCGCCGCGAACCCCGGTTATTCTGTAATTTCAGCGGATTGCAATGGTTGTGGTCACTGCATTGAGGCCTGCCCGGAAAAAGCGCTAACCCTTGATCCGGCCGTTTATTCGATCACCAGCCAATGCAGCAAGTGCGGCCTCTGCGTTGCGGCTTGTCCCCGCGGCGCCATCAGCAAACAGCAAGGTGCCTTCCGGATTGACACGAATCTCTGCGACCGTTGCGGACTTTTCCTCAATGTCTGCCG
>JBAXOR010000118.1:0-4812 GCA_037133155.1 Chrysiogenales bacterium
TACTTCTATGTGCTGACCGCCGTTGACGAACAGGGCCGGGAAAGCAGCTACTCCGAGGAGGTCCGGGACGATGAAAACAATTGATAAAAAAACGCGTTCGGCGCCGGCAATTTTTCTGGCCGTTTTTCTCTTCCTGCCCGGCTTTTCATTGCCCGGTTTGGGAGTGCCAAAGCCGGTCGGCGAGTATCATTTTTTCAGCGGCGCAACAAGCGGATATTTTTATCCCCAGCAGAGTACTTTTCAGAAAATTTACAACAAGCCCATCTGGCCTGTCGAGCTGGAGATTGGCTGGAACCTGAACCGGAAAATGTCTGTCTTTGGCGCCGCCCGTTACCTGGAAACTTCCGGGAACACTGTTTTGCTGGCCACGCAACGGCCCGAAGAAACGTATACCTTGCGTTGGCGAATGGCGACCTTACGGCTGGGAATGAATTATTGGCTAAGGCCTTCCCGTTTTACCCCATTTCTGGGTGCCGGTGTCAGTTACAGCTTTTACAAGGAACAATGGCTGGAAGCACCCCTGACAACCGAAGGGGAAAAAACAGGATTTTTTATCCAGTCGGGCGCCCGTTACCGCTTGAGCCGCCGTTTTCATGCCTTAGCGCAACTTGAATACTCATCGATTCCGGCCGGCAGCGGCGCCCAAGGCAAGGTGAACCTTGGCGGCCTGAACCTGTCTCTGGGTCTGATGGCCGGAATTTTCTGAAAAACGATGGCAACGAAAATAATGATTGTTATTTTATTGATTATAAATTCAGGACCGGGAATCTTCAATCGCTGAGCAGATTCTTGGCTTTGAGCCGGGTCTTGAGATTGTCCAGATCGACTGCTTTGGATAAGGCTTCAACGGCATCCACCAATCCTTTTTCAACCAATTCGGCCAGGCTGTCATTCATCAATTTCTGGCCGATGGCTTTGCCGGTCTGCATCATGGTGGTGATTTGAAAAGTCTTGCCCTCGCGGATTATATTGGCTATGCCGACTGTTCCAATCAGCACTTCGTAAGCGGCGATTCGCCCGCCTTCTTTTTTTTTGCACAGCATTTGCGAAATTACGCCGATCAGAGCATCGGCGAGCATAGCGCGGATCTGAGACTGTTGGGCGGGGGGGAATTGATCAATAATGCGATCCACGGTTCCGATAGCTGTCGCTGTGTGCAGGGTGGCAAAAACCAGATGCCCGGTTACGGCCATTTCAATGGCGATGGCGATGGTTTCCAGGTCACGCATTTCTCCGACCAGGATAACATCCGGGTCTTCGCGCAGGGCGGCTCGCAGAGCTTTTTTAAATGATTGGGTGTGAGTCTTGATTTCACGTTGGTTGATCAGGGACATTTTGTTCTGGTGAACGAATTCCACCGGATCTTCCACGGTGATGATGTGTTTTTTTTGGTTCTGGTTGATATAATCGATCATGGCTGACAAGGTGGTTGATTTGCCGCTGCCGGTAGGTCCGGTGACCAGAATCAATCCCTTGGGCAAATGGCAGAGGGCGAGAACCGTAGCTGAAATCCCGATATCATCGGCAGAGACAATTTGAGTCGGAATCTTGCGGAATACCGCGCCAATGCCACGAAAGTCACGGAAAATATTGACGCGGAAACGGGCCAGGCCCTCAATTTCGTGAGCAAAATCGGTATCATGGCTTTCCTGGAATTCTTTGCCATTAACAGCGGGAGTGATTTTTTCCAGCTCCTGCCAGAGGGTTTCTTCGGGCAGGGGATGAAATTCAGTAAGTGTCAAAATATCGCCATCAATGCGGACGCGCGGCTTGCAGTTTGTGGACAAATGCAAATCGGAAGCATTTTTCGCAACCATGATTTGGAGAAGTTCATTAACATTCAGGGGTTTTTCGGGAAGCAGAGAGAATTCAAGCCATTTTTCCTTTTTAAGGAAGGCAATGGTTCGCTCTTGAATAACGATAGATTCCTGTCCGGAAAAAACTTTAACGATTTCATTTTCCAATGCTTTGAATTCATTGTCATTGAGGGTGAGTTTTACTATAATATTTTTCTTACTGTTTTTAATGATATAGGCCGGTTCACTCAGGTTGATGACCAGGGTATCGCCATTCATTTTTAGCAGCGCGTCAAACAATTTATCAACGTTGTTCATTTTCGCTGGCCCGCAAGATGTGATTTTTATTGATGTATATTCTGGCCCGGTCATGAATAAAAGGCAGAAAAGTCCGTGGATTGTTAAAAAAATCGATGGGCCGGGAATGAAAGTCCGGCAGGAGTTCAAACAGCTTTATTTCGATATCCTGGCTATTGCGCAAATGTATGCGGATGGAAGCGCCGGGCGATTCTTCGGCCCTGTTTTTCTCCTTGATATATATAATGCTCTGATTGTTCAGTATCTGGAATTCCCGGTTCAGTGATTTTTTCGCCGGGATAAAAAGCTGATCTGAATTTATGAATTCCTCCAAGGTCTGCTCGCCTTTATGCAAAGGTGAAAAATGATTCAGGTATAAATAAAACTCTTCGGCTACCTGTTCGCGGTCAATGAACATGATATCCACCAGTACCTCGATTTTTGGGATCTTTAAATCCATTACTTCACGCTCCTGCATGTTTGTACTGACTCAAAATTAGTTGATTTCAATGTTATTGTCAAGTATGTTGTATTTTCATGTCCATGACCGATTTTATTGTCCTGCCAAATTTTGGGCGGCCGCTTCAATGTATTCAGCCACTGCCGGCATTTGGCTGCCGCTGCCGCAGATGAATTTTCCCTGCCAGGAGATCTTTATTGGCCCATTATAGGGATCGTTGATGGTCAATCCTCCGGGTTTGATGATCGGCGCGGGATTTTCCTTGTCCAAAGCGGCATATTTTTCAAGCATAGCACGGGCTTCTGCTTCACTGCCGGCGCTGATGATGAATAATTGAAAATTCTGCCCTTTAACCAGGTAATCGGCCACGTAAGCCGCATGCAGGAAATCATGGCCCTGGAAATTGTTAAGGATGAAGCGTTCTGAATTGGTAATTTTACCGCTGCCGGGGAATGCCTGTAATAATGTCGGTAAAGCCGCCTTGGCGTCTATTTTGCCGGCCAGGGCCCGGCCCAGGTTTGTCAACACGTCCTGGCCTTCCTTGCCAAGTTCGAACCCGCTGAGCTTCACATAATAAGCAGAGCAGACAAAGTTCAAAATGCCGCTTTCGTCGTAACCCTGGCTCCCCAGTTCTAAATAATTGCCAACAACCGGTTTTTCCGAACTGTAGATGCCGAAAGCGTTTTCTGCAGTGCCATGAAAATAGATTTCAGCGCTCAGAGCCCGGCCTTGATCATTGGCGTAATTCTGCACCGCCAGCTGTTTAAAGCCGTAGTTGAGAAAATTTTCGGCGGCGCCATTGATATACTCGTACAGGTTTTCCGGGGAAAAAGTCTCCGCGGCCCCTTTTTTCTGCCAGCCAGCGATTCCCGGAAATAGTCCGGCCAGGTTTTGCGTCTGGGCGGACATGAAGGCACTGGTAAAACCAATCATTATCAAGGCACTCATGGATAACGCAATTTGTCTCTTCATGCATCCTCCCTGGTTGCTTGGATTAATTTTTTCATCAGTGTCGATGTTTCCGGACGGTAAATCTGATTATCCGGATAAGCTTTTAAGTATTTTCATGGACTTGACGGCCTGGGTTACGTCATGGACGCGGATGATGGCGGCGCCGTTAAGGACCGCCAGTATATTGGCGGTGATGGTTTCGGCTCCGCGCTTTTCGGGAATAGTTTCGCCGCTCAATTGGCCGAGAAATGATTTGCGCGAAACTCCGATCAATATCGGCAGATCAAATTCATTGAATCTTTTGAGGTTTTTGATGATGGCGATATTGTCTTCCAGCCTTTTACCGAAGCCGATGCCCGGGTCGAGGATGATTTTTTCTTTTTTTATGCCGTGGCTCAAAGCGAAATCGATCCGCTGCTGAAAGTAGTCGTTGATCTCGCCGACTACATCGGCATAAAAGGGATCCTTTTGCATGTTTTCCGGCCTGCCCTTGATGTGCATCAGCACGACCGGCACGTTCAATTCGGCCACGGTCGCGGCCATGTGCTCGCTGAACTGCAGGGCGGAAATATCATTGATTATATCGGCTCCGCCTTCTTCAACGGCCAGGCGGGCCACGTCGGCTTTAGTGGTGTCGATGGAGACCAGCACGCCCAGCTCTTCCTTGATTTTTTCGATGGTCGGCAGGATGCGGTCGATCTCCTCTTCGGCGCTGAGCTGGTTTGCCCCCGGGCGAGTGCTTTCGCCGCCGACGTCGATGATATCGGCTCCGGCAACAACCATTTCCCGGGCCTGCTGCAGGGCGGCGTTGCCTTCAAAAAACCGGCCGGCATCGGAAAAAGAATCCGGAGTGATATTGAGGATGCCCATGATGAGGGGCCCTTTTTTCTCAATGAAGCGGTTTTTCAGGTAAAGTTTCACTTACCGGCCCTGGATGGCTGCGTCCGTCCCCTTGTGGGATTGCCAAATTCTTTTTCTTGAGAGTCTTTAAAAATTTTCAGGCCCCGGGCCCGGGTGTGAAAAACGCCGTCCAGTTGCAGGTCATACAATTTTTTCAATTGGATGCCCATCTGCCGGCCGGGAACCACGCCCAGGGCGATCAGGTCACGGCCCTGAATGAGGGGCTGGATGGTCTCACGGCTGATTTGGTATTCTTCTTTTTTTCGGCTGAACCAGAGGGCGATCTCGTCCAACTCGATGGAAGTAAGCGGGTCTGCTTCACGGGAACGGCGGTCGGCAAAATCGAGCAGCAAAAGGAGCAGGTCTTCGCCATCCATGTCCTTGACGGCGCGGGCGATGGCTTTGAAG
>JBAXOR010000119.1:0-4792 GCA_037133155.1 Chrysiogenales bacterium
CCCAAGACAAATGGCCAACAGGGGAAAATCCCTGCGCCCGGCCAGAAACGGGGCAAAATCCGGGTTTTGCCTGCCGCCCAGCAGATGAAAGAGAAAAGAAATTTCATACAGGGATCGGGCCGGCGTCGTGGGCTCGGAAAGCAGGCTGACCTCTTGGCCATATACAGCTGGAGGAATATCCATGCCGCCGGTAAAAATGATACCGCTGGCCATGGCAAAAATTTCTTTGAATTGTTGGGTCCAGAGGTTTTCGCGGAACAGGTCCCTGGTTTCCACCCGGCCGGTGATTTTCCGGAATTGCACCCAAGTGATCCGGTTCTGCTGCACATAAGTGAAGGCGTCCTGATAGCCTTGAGCTTCTTCCGAGTTGGCGAGTTCATCCTCGTGGTAGATCCCCAGCAAAACCAGCGCTTTTAACGGGATGATGTCCTTTTCATACATCTCCACGATGTTTTTTATCTGAAATAGGGTCGGGTGGGTCATGACGATAACCGGGACTCCAGGAGGAAAACCCGGTTCTTTTTCAGTGGCTGCCAGAACAAAGTTAAAAAGCAGAAATAGAACAAGTATTTGGTTTACTTTTTTCATGAGTGCTCCCGGTTGGTTAAGAAAAAGGGGAGAGATCGAGGCTCTCGCCCCTGGTTTTATTCGCTGAATTTTTTTAAGAGCAGAGAAGCGTTGGTGCCGCCGAAGCCGAATGAATTGGAAAGGGCGTAGGGGATTTCCTTGCTGATGCCCTGGTTGGGGGTGTAATTCAGGTCGCATGCTTCATCCGGGGTTTCGTAATTGATGGTTGGCGGGATAAAGGAATTGGTCATGGCCATGATGGTAAACGCGGCTTCGGCGCTGCCCGTAGCGCCCAGCATGTGGCCGGTCATGGATTTGGTGGAACTGACTGCCAGTTTGCAGGCGTGTTCGCCGAACAGACGCTTGATGGCGTGGGTTTCCAGTTTGTCGTTGAGTTCAGTCGAAGTGCCGTGGGCGTTAATGTACACAATGTCTTCGGGATTGATCTGGGCATCGGCCACGGCCATTTTCATGGCCCGGTAGGCGCCGTCGGCGTCGGGGTCGGGGGCGGTCATATGAAAGGCGTCGCCGGTGAAACCGTAGCCGACTACCTCGGCATAGATCCTGGCTCCCCGGTTGTGGGCGTGTTCCAGGGATTCCAGTACCAGCACCGCCGATCCTTCGGCGATGACGAAGCCGTCGCGGTTCTTGTCGAAAGGCCGCGAAGCTTTTTCCGGCTGGTCGTTGCGGGTGGAAAGGGCACGCATGGCGGTGAAACCGGCTACTGCCAGCGGTGTAATGGGGGACTCGGCCCCGCCGGCGATCATGATATCGGCTTCGCCGCGCTGGATGATGCGGGTCGAGTCACCGATGGCATGGCTGCCGGTGGCGCAGGCTGTGCAATTGGCCAGGTTGGGTCCCTTGAAGCCGAACTTGATGGAAACCTGGCCGGCGCCGAGATTGGCGATGCAGGCGGGAATAAAAAAAGGGGAAATCCGGTCCGGTCCTTTTTGCATTAAAGTTTCTTTGTTGGCCTCAATGGTTAGGATACCGCCGATGCCCGAGCCTATATATACCCCGGCCTTTTCTTTATCCATGGCGTTCAAATCCAGCCCTGAATCCTTGACGGCTTCTTCAGAGGCGATCAGGGCGAACTGGATGAAGGGATCGAATTTCCGCAGGTCTTTCCTGTCAAAGTACTGGTTAGGGTCGTAATTCTTGACTTCTCCGGCGATCTGGCTGGCGTGCCGGCTGGCATCGAAGTGCGTAATCTTGCCGATACCGCTGCGCCCGTTCTTGATGTTCTCCCAGTTTTCATCCTTGTTTTTTCCCGTAGGCGTGATCAGCCCGATCCCGGTGACAACCACCCTGCGCAAAGATATGCTTTTGCTGCTAAAAAGAATCATGTTTTTAAAACGGGTATTACTCGGCTTTCTTTAATACGTAATCGACGGCTGATCCGACGGTCAACAGTTTTTCGGCGTCTTCCTCAGGGATCTTGAGCGCGAATTCGTCTTCCAGCGCCATGATCAATTCCACCTGGTCCAGGGAGTCAGCACCCAGGTCTTCGACAAACTTGGCGTCTTCGGTGACCTGATCTTCGCCAACATTCAGTTTTTCAGCCACTACTGCTTTCACTTTACCTAAAATTTCCTCTTTTTTCATTTTATCCTCCTTGGATTTTAAATCAAAAGCCCGCCTGAAACGTTGAGAATCGTTCCAGTTATATATTGAGCGTCAGGTGATATCAAAAAATGTACGGCTGCAGCCACATCCTCGGGAGTGCCTGCCCTTTTGAGGGCGATTTGGGCAATGTATGCTTCTTTCACATTGGCAGGCAGTTTTTCCGTCATTTCAGTGAGGATGAAACCCGGAGCTACGGCGTTGACGGTGATATTGCGGCTGCCCAGTTCGCGGGCCATGGATTTGGTCAAAGCGATGACTCCGGCCTTGGATGCAGCATAATTAGCCTGTCCGGCCGTGCCCAGGATGCCGCTGACTGACGCCATGTTGACGATCCGGCCGTAGCGTTTTTTCATCATCTCTTTGGCGGCGAATTGGGAGCAGAGGAAAGTGCCCTTGAGGTTGATGTCCATGACCAGGTCCCAATCGCTTTCCCCCATGCGGATGGAGAGATTGTCGCGGGCGATGCCGGCGTTGTTGATCAAAATGTCGACAGCACCGAAAGCGTTCATGGCCTGCTTGACCAATTCTTCGGCATCCCTGGCGCTGGAAACATCGGTTTTAATTGCCAGCACGTGGACATTTGATTTTTCGATTTCGATGGCGGTTTTGACGGCTTCTTCATACATGATGTCGGAAATGACGATGTTCATGCCTTCCAGGGCCAGCCTTTGGGCGATGGCCTTGCCGATGCCGCGTGCAGCGCCGGTGATGATCGCGGTTTGCCGTGCATCAGACATGCTTCAACTCCGGTAATGATAATTGGGTTTTTTCAATTTCCAGGGAAATTTTTTGTAAAACTTTTTGCGAAATGAATTTATAACTGAGGTAAACTGCATTTTTTATGGCTTTGGCGTTGGAACCGCCATGACCGATGATCACGATGCCGTTGACACCCAATAGCAGGGCCCCGCCGTATTCTGCGTAATCAAGTTTCTTTTTGATGCGTTTGAGCGAACGCTTGAGGAAGAAAAAACCGATCTTGGAAAAAACGTTGGACATGATCTCTCTTTTCAGCATCGACAACATGGCATCGACCACACCTTCGGAAACTTTCAGCGCGACGTTGCCTGTGAAGCCGTCGGTAACGATCAGGTCGGCTTCGCCCAGATATACATCACGGCCTTCGACATTACCGACGAAATTGATATCCAGCTGTTTGAGCAGGTTATGGGTGGTTTTGGTCAATTCGTTGCCTTTGGCTTCCTCTTCACCGATATTCATCAGCCCGATGCGGGGATTCTTGATGCCGAAAATATTTTCCAGGTACACTTTGCCCATCAAGGCGAATTGCACCAGGTTGTGAGGCTTGGAATCGGTGTTGGCTCCGACATCAAGCAGCAGTGAATTTCCCTTCAGGGTGGGAATCATGATGGCCAGGGCCGGGCGGTCGATATTTTTTATCGCTCCCAAAACGGTCTTGGCCAGGGCCATGACCGCTCCGGTGTTACCCGCTGAAACCATGGCTTTGGCCTGGTTGTTTTGGACCAGGTCAATGGCTTTCTTAATCGATGTTTCTTCGCGTTTCCGCCAATAGGAAAGGAAATGCTCCTTCATGGAAATCTCTTCCAGAGCATCGACGATTTCCAGGCGGTCCAGGCGGAAATTCTTGTATTTTTTCAATTCCTTGTTGATTTCTTTTTCTTTGCCGACCAGCACGATTTTATAGCCTTCATCACGCTGGTTTTCCCTGATGTAGTCTACCACGCCTTCGATGACAATGGCGGGCGCGTGGTCGCCGCCCATGGCGTCAACGGCAATTTTTATAATTTCCATTGCATCAAATTTCGGCACCCTTGACGATTTGTTTCCCCTGGTAATAGCCGCAGTTCCCGCACACGCGGTGGGGGAGCTTGGGTTCGGTGCATTTGGGGCAAATGGAAAGCCCTGCCACTTTCAGGGCATGGTGGGATCTCCTTTTATTTTTCCTGGCATGGGAATGTCTGCGTTTCGGCTGGGCCATTTTTCACCTCTTTACTTTTTCAAACAAAAACTTTATTTCATTTTTGGATTCTTCGCAGGGACAGGCGCTAAGGTTTAAATTGGCGCCGCAGCCTGGACAAATTCCCTTGCAGCCGGGGTTGCAGACCGGTTTGAAGGGGATGAAAAGATTGACCTGTTCAATCAGGATTTTTTCCAGATCAATCTGGTTGTTTTCATAAAAAATGTATTCCAGTTCTTCTTCATCCAGGGAAGTACTGCGCAGATCTACCATTTCCTTGGCGAAAAGGATGATATCAAAGCGGGAGTTGATCTTAAGTTCAAACTGCTCCAGGCAGCGGACGCAAATCAGGGAAATCGTGGTCTTGATTTTACCTTGGGGCTGGATGCGCGGGTTTTCCCTTTTAAAAAATATCTGATAATTGAGCCCTTCCAGAAAAAAACTTTCGTCCTCCAGCAAATAGGCGCTGTCGATATCAATGGTATCGTTCAGCGCATAACCTTGCTCAGAAATTCTGTTGACATTGATGATCATTGGTTTCTCTTTTTCCAATTAGATAAACAAGTTCATTTTTATAACATATTTTAGCCATGCTGTCAAACAAACGGCCCGATTTATTAAAAAATCATGAGCGGTTCTGGCTTTGCCAGGCCGGGGCAG
>JBAXOR010000120.1:0-4751 GCA_037133155.1 Chrysiogenales bacterium
TTGGCCCACTTGCGCCTGGGTTCATTGCCTAAAAAAATCATTACCCTGGCCAGCAGCCACAGCAGCAGCGAAAATATCGTCATTCCAGCCATTGGGCGCCTGAGCGCTGACTTTTTTTTCATCATCGTTCCCCGCCATGTCCAGCGCGCGAAAACCATTGCCCGCCAACTGGAACGCAGCGGTTTGCAATACGCCTTTTTCAGTCATCAGCAGACAATAAATCCTGAGACTCAAGTACTGATCTATGACCGCATGGGCTATTTGTTTCCAATCATGAGCATCACTGACATAGTGTTCATGGGCGGCACCCACAACCAGAAAATCGGCGGCCATAACCTCTACGAACCGGCGGCCATGGGCAAGTTGATCCTGGGCGGACCTTATTACAACAACTTCCCGGACATTGGCCGGGAATTGGAAGAAACCGGCGTATATCACCAGGTAAATTTCAGCCATGAACTGGTGGAATTCGCCAACCGTTATCAAGATCTTGACTTGGAGCAAATCAACGAAAAAGCCTTGAAAGCCGTTTTAAAAAGAAAAGGATCCCTGGCATGCACTTTAGATCAGATTCAACGCTTTATCAGTTGAGCCGACCGGCCTTAAACCTGGTCTCGCTGCTTTTTAAGACAATATCATTTGTCAATTTAAAAATTAAAGCCCGGCGCCAAAAACATTTCCCGCAGCTGTTCATCATTTCCGTGGACAACCTGTCATTTGGCGGCACCGGAAAAACCCCCCTGGTCGTAGCTGTCGGCCGGGCCCTGGAAAAAAGATCGGTTCCTTTCGCCATTATTTCACGTGGCTACCGTTCCGGTTATGAAAAAAAAGGCGCCCTGGTCGAACCAGCCCAAACAGCGTCAGAAGTCGGAGACGAACCTTGGCTGCTGAAAAGACGCTTTCCAAACCAAGATGTCATCATCGGCCGCGACCGGCTGCGATCCATCGCATTAGCCGCGGCCAGAAAAAACCGCATCGTGATTCTGGATGACGGCTTGCAAACCAGCCAGGTCAAGAAGGATTTCAGCATCATGCTGGTCAATCCCGGTCATCCCTATTTTTATTTACGGAACTTCAAGTTCATGATGCGCCGCGAAACCTTGGTGCTGAATTACTGGCAGAGAATTCATAAGGGAGAAACCGTTCCGCCGGGAACTTATGGATTCAGCGCAGAAGATTTCCTGGATAGCCGGAATCTCCAGGTTGATATCTGCGCTGCCAGGATAATCGCTTTTTCGGCACTGGGCGACAATGAGCGCTTTAAAAACGATATGGGCCGTTATCATTTGGAGGCCTTCCAGGGATTTTCGGATCACCACACTTTCAGTGCGACCGATATTCAAGCCCTGGAAAATCTGCGCCGAGAAAAGGGTGCGTCCTGGATGGTCTGCACTGAAAAAGATTTTTGCAAAATAAATAATTTTCTTGATGAAGTTATCCCTTTAATCTATGTCCGAAACAGGATAGAATTGCCCGATGATGCTATTGCTCAAATTATAAAACATGCCACAGAAAAAGGTTTCCTTTAAACATTATCTGGAAAACGCGCTTTTTGCCGCCCTGATTATCATCAGCAAATATTCTCCGGCCTGGATCATGCCCGCTGAAATAAAAATACTGATTTTTATTTTAAAAAAAGGCAGCCACAGACATTCCCGGCTGATTGCATATAACCTGGCCAACGCCTTCCCAACAGCCACGCCCAGTTCACTTGAAGAACTGCAAAAAAATATCTACAACCATTTCGGCAATGTATTCGTGGAAATCGTCAATACCTTTGCCCGCCGAAATCCCCAGGCCATCCTGGCCCGCAGCCGAATTCTCCATCCGGAAGTACTCCAGCAGGCATTGCAAAAAAAACGCGGTCTGATCATCTTTTCCGCCCACTTCGGAAACTGGGAATGGATTCCACTGATTATGCACACCCTTTTAAGCAAGGACAGCCACAGTATCGCCCGTCCCATGGACAACCCTCTGATCGAAAAAAAGGTCAGGGCATTCCGCGAAGCTATGGGCTCAAAAATAATCTATAAGCAGGGTTCGTTGCGAACCATCCTCACCCGCCTGGCCGGCAACGAAATCATTTACCTGTTGATTGACCAGAACACCGTGCCGCGGGAAGGGGTTTTTGTCGATTTCTTCGCCCAAAAAGCCAGTGCCAGCACCACTGTATCGCAGTTGTACCTTAAACATAACATTCCAGCAGTTCCAGGTTTTCTGAGCTATAAAGGGCAAGAAATAATTCTGGAGGTTTTTCCGGAAATCAATTACTCCAGGGGCGATAATGGCAATGACGACCTGTTGGCGCTGACCCAGCAAATGACCGGGCTGATCGAAACACAAATCAGGAATTTTCCCGAACAATGGTTCTGGTTTCATGACCGCTGGAAAACCAGACCGCAAGGAGCAGCACATGAGAGCCAATAACAGGCTGGGGCAGCAACTGCGGCCCATTACTTTTATTCCCGGTTACATCAACAACGTTCCCGGTTCGGTTTTGTGCGAACAAGGGAGCACCCGGGTAGTTGCCACGGCGACGGTTGAGGAAAAGACCCCGCACTTTCTAAAAAAAAGCGGCCAGGGGTGGATTACAGCCGAATATGCCATGCTGCCTGGTTCATCTGGCAATCAGCGCATCGCCCGCGAACGGGGCAAAATCAATAATCGCAGCGGTGAAATCCAGCGTTTTATCGGTCGAGCCCTGCGTACGGTTGTAAATCTGAAAGAAATTGGTGCCAGGACCATCACCATAGACACCGATGTAATCCAAGCCGACGGCAGTACGCGTTGCGCCTCGCTCAATGCCGGTTTTTTAGCCTTGATTTTGGCGCTCAAATATCTGGTCTACGAGCAGATGATCGCCGATTTCCCAGCTTTTCAATTTATAGCGGCCGTTTCCATCGGCGTCAGGGACCAGGCAATCCTGGCTGACTTGGACTACGAAGAAGACTCTCAAACTGACAGTGACATCAACATCGTATCCATGGAGGACGGGTCTTTAATCGAAGTCCAATCATTTTGCGAACGCCGTCCATTAGCCATCGAGCTTTTTCAGCAATCCTTGGCCCTGGGCCTGGAAAAAAACCGGGAGATCATCGGTCTGCAGAAAAAAATACTCGCCAGCGTGGGCATACCTTTCTGATTTTCTTACCCCTGGGATTTCGTGTCTTTTTAAAAGAGCAAACTCTTACAAGTATTCTTTTAATATTTTTATATAGCTATCTTTTTTCAACTGCTCTATATAATCTTTCAGTTTGACCTGCTGCATTTCCTCACGCAGTATTCGCGTGATGTCCTCACGAACATCCTTGACTTCCTGAAGGCGGTCAGCGCTGAAATCAGCCAGTTGAATGATATACCAGCCATTGTCGGTCTCTGTCCAAGCGGAGCATTCATCCTTTTTCAATTTGAGCGCCGCCGCTTCCAGATTCTTGTCCAGTTCGCCTTTCTTGAATTTTCCCAAGGCGATATTATTTGCGGCATCGGGGAGTTCCGAATATTTTTTAGCTGTTTGCTCAAAGAGTCCTGGTTTCAATTCAGCCGTAACCTGATCCATTTTTTCCTGCGGTTTTTGGCCGTTTGTGTTTTTTTTGAGGAAAATGCAATTCAAAGTAATTTCAGCGGGCACGGTGAATTGTTCGGAATTTTTCCGGTAATACTCCATGATCTGCTGATTATCCACCTTGATTTTTGATCCCACTTCATCCCCGACCAGCCGTTCCTGCTTGCGCCGATCTATCCACTGCTCTTTCCAGGCGCCGAATTCAATTCCTTCCGCTTGCAGGGCGTTTTTCAAGTCATCATCACTGGCAAAATTGTATTGTTTTTTAATATCCTGGATAATCATTTCCACATCACTGTCGACATTGTAGTTTTTTTCCTTGATTTTGGACTGCAACAACTTTTGTTCAATGAATTTATTTAGCAGATCCTTTTTCATTTCCCGCGTTGCTTCCGCCAGTTTCTCTCCTTCCAGCTGGGATTGCATGGCGCGCAGCATTTCCGTTTCGAATTTTTTCAGTTCGCCGCCGGTAATTATTTCATCATTGACCACGGCATAAATTTCCTCGACCGTTTCCGCTGCGGCTAAACCCAGGTTAAAGATCAGGGTCAGGATCGCCGTCAGAAAGATTTTTTGTTTCATTTTCACTCACTCCGGAATCAGATTTTATATAGGTAAAATATAAATTGCCATAATTTAATTGCACCGGGACTTCTTCTTTAAGACTGGACAAAAAATCCTGGTATGTGTCCGCCAACCTGGCCGAAAGCATTTTATTCTTTATTTCATCCTTAACCGCAGTCAATTGAAGCATCCTGGACTTTTTTTTCTGGGTTATCTTGAATAAGTGGAAACCATAAGGCGATTCAACGATTGGACTGATTTCGTTTACCTTCAGGGAAAAAACCACCCCTTCCATTTCCTGGGGCAGCATGCCTTTTTCAAAAAACCCCATGGCGCCCCCGTTGCCCGCTTCGGGAGATATCGATTCGCGGCGGGCAACTTCCTCAAAACGTGAGGGCTGATTCAGAAGCTCCTGGCGGATTTTAAGTAATTTTTCGCGGTCTTTGACCATGATCTGAAAAAGCTTTATTTCCTCGGTTTTGTGAAAATCATTTAAATGGGATTCATAAAATTGCGCCACTTCACCATCACTGACCGTAATATCCTTATAAACATTGACTAACAGAAATTTCTGCACTTTCAATACATTAAGAATTGCTGGTGTATCCACGACCAGATCCGGCCG
>JBAXOR010000121.1:0-4733 GCA_037133155.1 Chrysiogenales bacterium
CGGCCCTTGGATTTTTAAACCAATTGCGGTCAGTTTCGTATAAATAAATTCAGGTGGCAGGACTGCGAAGTCATTGAGTGAGAAATAACAGGAGAAGTAATATGAACGAATTTTTCAGTGATTTTATGGGAGTGATCAGCAGTCCCGGCATCACCATCGGTAAACTCATGGATAAAAAACGTTGGCTGGCGGTATTCATTCTTATCCTGTTGACTACATCCATCGTTACCTATCTGTCCTATCCCATCACCAGGGTGGAAGGAGCGAAATTCATTCGCGATTCGGAAATGGCCAGTAAATTTAGTGATGAACAATTAGCCAACTTGGATAAATTCACCCCTGCCCAGCGCATCATTGGCGCGCTGACCCAGCTGCCCCTGGCGGCGCTGATGCTGCTGATGGCCGCTTTTTTTGTTTACTTGTTTTTCAAGGTGGCCGGCGCCGAAGGAAATTTCAGCCATTATTTTACCGGGGTTGTACACGCTTCAGTGCTGGATATGTTTTTGGGCGGGATATTAAAAGCCGCCTTGATTGCAATCAAAAAAACAATGCTTGTCGAAACCGGGCTAACCATGTTTTTCCCTGCATTGGATTTCAGGAGTTTGCCATACCTCATTCTTTCCCAATTTGATTTTTTTTCAATCTGGTATCTCGCCGCCTTGGCTCTGGGCATCGTTTTTTTCTCCAAGATCAGCCTTAAAAAAAGCGATTCCATCGGTAGCGCTCATTTTACCGAGATCAGTCTGCAAAAAAGCATCACTATCATAGTTATATATTTTCTTTTTAAAAGCCTGGTTTTTGTCTCATTTTCCTATTTCAGCATGAAATTTATGGGTATGTGATTCTAACCCGGTAAAAACCGCCTAAGAACCTTAGACAGCAAATTCAAAATTTGCCATAAGGTTCTAAAGATTTGTTTTTCTTGTTTCCCCGGCTGCAAGCTTTTCAGTGCTTTTATCATAACCCAGCAGAGCTGGATAAGAGCCTTAGACAACAAATTTTCTTTGTTAGAAGCGCAGAAAATTTATTGTAAGGCTCTTATACTTGACAATTGTTTAATTTTGATTTATTAAAGTAACTATTATGGGAAAAAAATGTCCAGATATGGCGATTCCAGGCAAAAAGGAGAGGGATCAATGAAAAAAATACTTTTTTTTGGCATTTTCATTTTTTTAACTCTGGCATTGACGGCGGAAGTGAAAGAACCCAAGAAAATTTATAAACTTCAGAAAGCGTATGTTTTTTTGGATGAGTCACTGCTGATTTCAGACTCGGACTTGAATTGTTCCTATTTTATCAAGGATAGTATGCCGCAGGATATCAAAGTTGTGGCGTCGTATCAGGCCATTGGCCAACGTGATAATTTTTCGGATAACGACAATCTTTTTATTGACAAAGGCTCGAAGGATGGGCTCAAAAAAGGAGATATGCTCCTGATAATGAGCCAGGGAAAACATATTAAAAACCTGGGCTATTATTACTTGAAAAAATCACTGGCTGAAATTACCGACATCGAAGAATACAGCTCTGTGATTCAGTTGAAAAGCTGCTGTAACCCTGTTAATATCGGAGATTTTGCCATTTTATTCAAACCAGAAAAAACTGTTTTTGCAAAAAAAATCGATTATATGCTTGCCCGTATTCCGGAAAATCCCATCAGCGGCAATATCGTATATAGTGATTTGACATCAGGTATGTCCGCTGCAATTACCGCCACTTCCCAATATGTCACCGTGGACCTGGGACAAGGAGTGGTTGCCAAAGGGACTTTCCTTTTAATTTGCCGGATTTTAAATCGTGATTTACCGCCGCTGATTATCGGATCAGGTATTGTTATTCAAGCCGAAAACACTAATTCCACCGTTAAAATACTTGATTCCAATTCGGATATCAATGTAAATGACCAAGTCTTGATTTTGCCTGCAAGCAAGGCAAAGGATGCGAATGCGGCCGGGGCCGATAAAAATGAAAGCATTCCTATTGTCGAGACGCTGCAGGTTGAGAGTCAGGAAAAGGAAAATGCCCAACCGGGAGAAATGCAACCACTGGAGCAAAAAGATGATACTCTGACCGTGGATGTGCTTTTTGATTTTAACAGCAAACAACCCAAGGGTGATCATGGCGGTGATTTTACGGCCATCAAGGAATTTATTAATGCCAAGTCTGAATATTTAATTACCCTGCGCGGCTATACCTGCAGCATTGGCCGTGAAGAATATAATTTGCGACTGGCCAAGGAACGTGTGGAAGTGATAAAGAATATTTTAATTTCCCAGTATGGGGTGGATAGTGCCATGGTGGAAACGTTTTTTTACGGCGAAAAGGACTCCCGCTTTGACAACAGCAGTGAAGCCGAGCGCCTGAAAAACCGGCTGGTAAAAATCGAAGTGCGCGGAAAATGAAAATATCGATTTGGCTGTTGCTGGCTTGTTTTTTTTTGTCGGGACTTTCGCCAATCTTCAGCAAAGGAGCAATTGACCTGGTTGCGCTGAAAAAGCAAGAGGAAGAACGGAGGAAAAGAATTTCCAAGTCCAAACAGGCTGTTTCCGATACCAATGTAAACACTATCAGCAGCGGTGGTAAAAGCTATGGTTTTGTACAAATGGAGTCCGCAGGACCGCCTGCAGAAGCAACTGTTGCCGATGTTCCCAGCAATGCAAATGAAAATAACGAGAATAAGCAACCTGATTTTTGGAAAAAACAACAGATTGAGCTGGAAACACGGATCGTGCAACTGAAAGAAGGTATCCATACCGAGCAGAACGAGTTGAACAGGTTGTGGTCAGATTTTTATATCAAAAATATTCCGGCCGAGCAGGATGCCATCAAATTGCAAATTTCCCAACTTACTAATCAAACCGAGCAGAAAAAACTATTCTTGAGCCAATCCGAAGCGCAACTGCAGGAGTTTTACGAAAAAGCCAGAAAAGCCGGAGTCCCTCCGGGCTGGCTGAGATAATTCTCTTTATCCCAAACATTAATAAGTGGCACGAAGTGGCGTTTTGGTTTGCACTAAGCGGAAGGTGATGGTAGAATAAACCCAGCGCATATGGATTATATTAAAGTTCAGGAACCTGTTCTTCCCTTACTCAAGTCCATGGAACTGATTCTGGCCAAAGAGATCAGCAGCCAAGTCCATTTGATCTCCGAGCTGCAGCAAAACACTCCGGTCAGTAAAGGCAAAAAACTCAGGGCTGCATTTTTCTTCCTTCTGGCCAGGTTGAACCACCTGCATGAAGCCGGCTTGCCCAGCTTGGGCGCGGCCATTGAAATGCTGCATTTATCCAGCCTGGTTCATGACGACATTGTAGATAATTCCAGCCGCCGCCGTGGTGAAAAAACCCCCAACCACAATTTCGGCAATTTGCTGTCGGTTCTGTGGGGTGATTATTTATTCATCACCTCCCTGCATATGCTGACGACGGAAAGGCGCCAAGCCGTTATGAATATGCTTCTGAATGCCTCCAAGCAGATGATTGAGGGGCAGATCCTGGAATATGAAAACAATTTCAATTACCAAATCAAGCTTCGGACTTATTATGAAATCATAGGCAAAAAAACCTCCTCCATGTTTGCCGGGATTGCAGGTTTGGTTGCACTGTTGAAAAAAAACAGCTTGCGTCCGCAGATTGATTTTTACCGTTTCGGACAGGATTTCGGCATAATCTTTCAAATCAGTGATGATTTACTGGATATTTTTTCCGACCATGCCGGGAAGGATCGGTTCCAGGATCTGAAAGAAGGGAAAGTAACTTTGCCTTATATCCTGCTGCTGCGCCAGGGGGCGTTACCGCTCATAAAAAACTTTGCATATTCACGACCGCAGCCATTGTTGGAGTGTTGCCAAAAATTCAACATCAAAGAGCAGGTTCTGAAAATCATAGACCGCTATTGCCGGAAATGTGCCGCATTTTTAGAATCTTTTCCGCCTTCTCCGCATCGTGAATCCATGAAATGCCTGTTGGAATTTATCCGCTACCGTGAATACTGAAAAGCGGCTGGAAATCGAGGTGAAAATCAAGGTGCAAATACTGGATTCTCTGCGTCAAAAAATAAAACTTCTGCCGGCCGCTTTGGCAGCGGCGCGTGTTTTTGAAAGAAACATTGTTTTTGACACAACCCAAAAAAGACTGCGAAAACGGGGAATTCTTTTGCGTTTGCGGCAGCAGGGAGCGCAAGCCATTTTAACTATGAAAATGCCGGTTCAAGACAATTCCATTTACAAGGTCAGGGAAGAAACCGAAGTGGAAGTCTCTGATTTTGCAAATATGGGAAAAATATTCCGGGCCATTGGTTTCCGGGTGTTTTTTATTTATGAAAAATACCGGGAAGTCTTCAATGTGCCGGGGGCGCGCATTATGATCGACGAGACACCGATCGGTAATTTTATCGAAATTGAAGGCGATCCTGAACGCATAGACGCCGTGGCCGCACGCTTGGGATTCACAGCAGCCGATTATATTACCGATTCCTATTACCAGCTTTTTTTATGTTCCGGGGGTTCCGGGCATATGGTGTTTGCAGAGTGAAGTTTTTCATCCTGGCCGGCGGTTATGGCAAAAGGGCTGAACCCCTTTCCCTGATTAAACCGAAAGCGGTTTTCCCGTTGAACGGCATCCCCTTGCTGCGCCTGTTGCTGAAACAATTGCAGATCCAACTGGGCCTGGAAGGATTTATCAATCCGCATCACCTGGGCGAGCAGGTTGTGCAAAGCGCGGGCCACGATGGCAAGA
>JBAXOR010000122.1:0-4723 GCA_037133155.1 Chrysiogenales bacterium
TTGAACGAGGCCGGCTGAATGTTGATTTTTTTCTCAAACAGGATAAGCTGTTTTTCCTTTCCGGAGGCTTTCAATTTATACAAGCCAACGGTCAGTTTGACTTCTTCATAACCTTCAAAATCAACATCAAACTCATTCAAAAACTGTGGAATAAATAAAACCCGGGAATAATCAAATTGCTCATTTTGCACCCAGTCACTGGTTTTTTTCAACAGCAAATGATCATCCTGGAGCAGCATTTCCTTGCTGTTAACCCGCCAGAAATGGACAAATACGTTGTAATCATCTTTAAGTTTTTTAAAATCTTTTGATGTTTTGAATTCATAATCCATTTTAAGATACAACGAATCGGTAATAGTCGCAGGAGTGAGCTTGAGTTGTAAATCAATGCCTTGGCGATCGACTTTTTTACCGCAAAAAGAAAGCAAAAGCGCTATCGGCAAAACCGCGACTATAAGTATCCGTTTCATGTGGCCTCCTGAATTGTAAGTTAAAATTTACCATAATTAAGCGGAAAAAGCAAATTGGCATGGCGGTGTGAAGGGAAAAAACCAGTAGCGCTTACCATTTGCAATTTCAATAAAAGTTCTGTAAAATACAACCCTGTGAAAAATTGATCTCCCTATCCGAAAAATTCCTTTCCAAGTATACATGTGCTATAATGCGCAACATGTGATTTTTTAGCAAATTTGATGGAGGTTGAAACATGAATCAGACTTTTTGGCAGGGAAAGCGTGTCTTGATCACAGGACACACCGGCTTTAAGGGAAGCTGGTTATCGCTTTGCTTACAGTCTCTCGGAGCAAAAGTTTTAGGTTATGCGCATAAACCTCCTACCCAACCGAACTTGTTCAATCTGGCGTCGGTGGCAAGCGGTATTACATCGGTTCTGGGCGATGTACGCGACAGGGAACATTTCGGGCAGGTGGTTAAGGACTTTAAACCTGAGATTGTGTTCCACTTGGCGGCTTTAGCCATAGTCCGCGAGTCTTACAACAAACCTGTAGAAACCTATGCCACCAATGTGATGGGGACGGTTCATCTTTTGGATGCCGTGCGACATACAGAAAACGTTCGGGCGGTGGTGATCATCACATCGGATAAGTGCTATGAGAACCGCGAATGGGTCTGGGGCTACCGGGAAAATGAAATGATGGGGGGTTACGATCCCTATAGCAGTAGTAAGGGGTGTGCGGAGATAGTAACAGCGGGTTACCGTAACTCGTTTTTTAACCCTAAAAACCACTCAAAACACGGAGTCGCTTTAGCAACCGCGCGGGCGGGAAATGTGATTGGCGGAGGGGATTGGGCAAAAGATCGTTTAATCCCCGATATTCTTCGTTCACTGTTGAAAGAAGAGACAATCATCATTAGGAATCCACTTGCCATCCGTCCATGGCAACATGTTTTAGAGCCGCTTAACGGGTACATGATGCTTGCCGAGCGCCTTTATCAGGATGGTCCGGCTTATTCTGAAGGGTGGAACTTTGGGCCGTACGAATCTGGTGTCAAACCCGTTTCGTGGGTGGTAGATGAACTGGTTTCTCTTTGGGATACAAATATTTCCTGGCAGCAAGATGAAGCTTATCAGCCGCACGAAGACACCTATTTAACTCTGGATTGCGCCAAAGCACGGGCCAAACTGGGATGGAAACCGGTCCTAGACTTGAACACCTCTTTGTCTTGGACTGTGGAATGGATGAAGGCTTATCAAGCCGGCGCTGACATGCGACGCATGACAGAAATTCAAACTAACCGTTTCATGGAGCTAGCGCGACCTGCTGAAATTATTCTTCCTGCGTTGCGAGCACAAAGTAAGGAGAAAAAAGCAGCGGTTTGGGAAGATCGGCTGCAGCTTCTCGAATTGATTCATGCGACCGTTATGGGGCGGAACATGAAAGGTGTGATTGCTTTCTGGAATCGCGGCGCAGAAAAGATGTATGGCTGGAAGAAGAACGAAGCCGTCGGGAGAGTTTCCCACTCCCTTTTGAACACCCAATTTCCGAAACCTCTCCAAGAAATCGAACTCGAACTCTCTCAGAAAAGGTTGTGGGAAGGGGAATTGATACACACCACAAAACATGGCAAGCGCATTATCGTCAAAAGTAGTTGGGTTTTACAAATCGACCCTCATCACAAATCAGAAAACATACTTGAAATGAACACTATCCACAAACCAAAGCGCGGGAAGGGGTTTAAAAGTATAGTGATCTCAAGTATGGGGGCGCTGACGAGTGCAGCGGAAGCCTTAAATGGGCTTCAATGTGTAATGCAAAATGTACTGATCTCCAGTATGTGGACGCTGACGAATGTAGCGGAAGTCTTAGCCGTTTAGTTGGCAGGGAGCGATTGGACATCCTATATTGTATTCCGGGAAAAGGTGTTTGCCAATATGAAGGGGAAAAAGCAAATTGGCATGGTTCTGTATAAAGCAAAGGGCAGTCATTACAACTGCCCTTTCCCGGGGGGGAAATAGAGAAAAAAAGAACGAACCCAGCAGAGCTGGATAAGAGCCTTAGATAGCAAATTCTAAAATTTGTAAGGGCCTTATAATAAATTTTCTGCGCTTTTAGCAAAGAAAATTTGTTATCTAAGGCCCTTACAAATTTTGAATTTGCTATAAGGCTCTTAATTACTTTTTATTTTTACCGATATCTTCAAATTCGGCGTCTATGACTTCACCTTCATTGGCAGCCGAATCAGCTTCCTGGGTTTTGCCGGCCTCCGGTCCGGGCTGAGGCTCTTTTTGTCCTCCGGCGGTCTTGTACATTTCGGTGGATAACTTGCCGGTCAACTTGTTGAGGCTTTCAATTTCGTCAAGAATCTGCTGCTTCTCGCCCTTTTCCACAACTTCCTTGGCATGCTTCACCGCGGCTTCGACTTCGCTGGCCATGGACTCGGGAATTTTTTCCTTATTTTCCTTTACCAGTTTTTCCAAGGAATAAGACAACTGGTCCAGCTTGTTGCGGTTTTCAATAGCGTCTTTTTTCTGCTGATCCTCGGAACGGAACTTTTCGGCGTCTTTGACCATTTTATCTATTTCTTTTTCATTGAGTCCGCTCGAAGAGGTTATGGTAATGGCTTGCTGCTTGTCGGTGGCCAGGTCCTTGGCCGAAACATTCAGAATTCCGTTGGCGTCGATGTCAAAAGTCACTTCCACCTTCGGAACGTTACGTGGCGCCGGCGGGAGTCCGGTCAAATGAAATTTTCCCAGAGTGCGGTTGTCGCGGGCCATTTCCCGTTCACCCTGCAGGACATGAATTTCCACGGTGGATTGGTTATCTTCGGCCGTGGTGAAGATATCGGTTTTTTTTGTAGGGATGGTGGTGTTGCGTTCGATCAATTTATGCGAGATACCACCCAGGGTTTCAATCCCCAGCGACAGCGGCGTCACATCGAGCAATAAAATATCCTTGGCTTCTCCGCCCAGAACACCACCCTGCACCGCGGCTCCTGCCGCAACGACTTCGTCGGGGTTGACACTCTTGTTGCCGTCGCGGCCGAAAATTTTCTTGACCAGTTCCTGGATAAAGGGCATGCGCGTCATGCCGCCGACCAGAAGGATTTCCTTGATATCGGCAACACCGATCCCGGCATCCTTGATGGCCTGTTGGCAGGGGGCGATCGAACGCTCAATGATTTCACCTACCAGCTGCTCCAGCTTGGAACGGCTCAGTTTCAACACCAGGTGCTTGGGTCCCGAAGCGTCGGCAGTCACGAAAGGCAGATTGATTTCGGTTTCCTGGGTGGTGGAAAGTTCGATTTTGGCTTTTTCCGCCGCTTCCTTCAACCGCTGCAAAGCCATTTTATCCTTGGTCAGATCGATCCCCTGATCCTTTTTAAATTCCTCGGCGATCCAGTCAATCAGTCGCTGGTCGATATTATCGCCGCCCAGATGGGTATCGCCATTGGTCGATTTGACTTCCACGATAGTTTCGCCTATTTCCAAAATGGAAATATCAAAAGTCCCGCCCCCGAAATCATAGACGGCGATCAGCTCATCTTTCTTCTTGTCCATGCCGTAAGCCAGTGCGGCCGCCGTGGGCTCGTTGATAATGCGCTTGACGTCCAGACCGGCAATTTTACCGGCGTCCTTGGTAGCCTGGCGCTGGGCGTCATTGAAATAGGCCGGGACCGTGATTACGGCTTCGGTGACTTTTTCACCAAGATAATCTTCAGCCGCTTCCTTGAGTTTTTGCAGGATTAAAGCTGAAATTTCCGGCGGTGAATATTGCTTGCCCTCGATACTGACCCGGGCGTCGTCGTTGGGACCGCCGACTACTTTGTAGGGAACCATTTTGATCTCATCCCTGACTTCAGATATGCGGCGACCCATGAAGCGTTTTATTGAATAGACAGTGTTTTCCGGATTGGTGATCGACTGGCGTTTGGCCACCTGGCCCACCAGGCGCCCCCCGTCTTTGGCAAAAGCAACCACCGAAGGGGTGGTCCGGCCGCCTTCGGAATTGGTGATGATTTTAACATCGCCCTTTTCCATTATCGCCACTGCCGAATTGGTAGTTCCCAAATCAATGCCAATTATTTTTCCCATTTGTTACTCCTTAAGTTAGATTATCCATAATATAAATTAAATTTACCTGTTTGTCAACAGATTAATGATTGAATTGTTATAATTTGTTGAGTGCCAGATTGTCAGATTTACCAAATATTAGCCCGCATTTCTCACTAGAAAAACAATGCATCGGTTGCGGAACCCTGATAT
>JBAXOR010000123.1:0-4701 GCA_037133155.1 Chrysiogenales bacterium
AATACCAATGCCGATGGGGGTTACAACTCCCAGCCCGGTCACCACGACCCGATGTTCATCCATGGTCATTAAACCCCTATCATGTCATCCCCGGAAAATACGCCATTAACGAATCGGTGATGAAATAGAAATTTTAGAACCTGCGTATTGTATCAATTGTCAAGTACGTTTGTAAAGGGCCGCACCGGCCATGGCCAGACTGAGCTTGAAATGGACTGGTTTTTGTGCTAATAAAAAGCTGCGGCTGAGAGCGGAGGCAAAAGATGAAAAAAAGAAATTTGCAAAGCATAAAAGAAGAAAAGGAAATTTTCATAAACAATGATGGCCAAAGTTACAGCTGCCGGTTGACCGACATCTCCGCCAGCGGCATTTCCGTGACCGGCGGACATTTTATCCCGACCTACAAGGAGATCGAAGTGGTCATGGAGATCGAGGGTGAAAAAGTGGCCATGAAGGGGAGCGTGCGCTGGAGCATCGATCCCGGCACGGCCGGGAATGAAAAAGGAAAACTGGGCATCCTGATCGTGGAGCCGCCGCCGGCATACCTGGAATTTGTCAGGGGGCTGGAACAAGAGACCGCCAAATGATTTTTTGCGTGCGGCCGTCCTTGACCAACCGCTGGGGCGTCAAAGAAAAATCTTTTTGAAATGAGCGGCCGAGGCGCGCATAGTATCGGTTGAGTGTGGTTCCAGGGTGATGGAAAAAGGACAGTTCAGGCCGCAGATGGCCGCTTTAGCCGCCGGCCAATCGATGTTGCCCTGGCCCAGGGCCAGATGATCATCGTTGCGGCCGAAATTATCATGAAGATGGAAATGGATATGGCGGTGCGGATCGAGATAAAAAAGCCATTCTTCCAAAGGGATGCGGGCGAAGACATGATGGTGGCCGAAATCAAAGCAATGAATGAGTCGCGGCCGGTTTATTTTTTTCACTAATTGCAGGGCGATATAAGGGGTTGGTTCGGCGATATTTTCCAGGGCGATGAGTGGACCGTCAGGCTCCTGGAGCAGCGTCTGATAAAACTGTGCGGCGCGGTCAAGCCATTGCCGGAATTGCTGGCGGTAATAAATGGGGTCGTAATTAAAATGCATGACTACCAAAAGGCTTTTCCAGGCCGTGGCGATCGCCATAATTTTTCGCATTTGTTCCAGGCTCAAGCGGCGTATATCTTCATCAATGACCCCGGGCCAGATGTCCATGAATGGCGCGTGGATAGTGTGTCTGGGGAATGCGGCCAATATTTCGGCGAAATCCCGGATTGTTTGCGGGGTAAATTCCTTGAGTTTTTCGGCCCCGATGTATATTTCGGGATTGGCCTTCAGTTTTGTAAGCAGCGGCGCTTCCCGTGGCAGATGTTCACTGGCGACGCGTATGAAATAATTTTCAAACATTTTTGCTGCCCAAAAGCCGGTTGATCTGGTAGGACAACTGTTCGATGTTGAAAGGCTTGGGGAGGAAATGGCCGATTTTACTTTTAAATATGGTCGTTTCCAGGTATTCCTTGCCATAACCGCTGGCGATCAGGATTTTTATTTCGGGGTTGAGCTCTTTCAGGGCATGGAACACTTTTTCTCCGGAAATGTCTGGCATCTCAACATCCAGAATGACCAGTTTGAGCTGGGCGCTGTTTTCCTTGAACATCTCAATGCCTTCGCTGCCATTGCCGGCGGTCAGGCATTTCAGGCCCATGGTTTTAAGCATGTCGCTGCCGATTTCACGCACCACTTCTTCATCATCGATTAGCAGGACCAGGCCTTCCAACACCGCCGCCGGTTCCTTGCCCTCTGGCGCAATAGCCCGGTAGTTTTCTTTTTCAAACGCAGGCAATAATATGGTAAATGTGCTGCCGCAGCCGATTTCCGATTTCACCTCGATCAAACCTTTGTAATCCTTGATGATCTCCTGGACAATGGCCAGGCCCTGCCCGGTGCCGCGACCCTGCCCCTTGGTAGTAAAAAAAGGTTCGAAAATTTTGTTCAGGTTTTCTTTGCTGATGCCGCCGCCATTATCGCTGACTTGAATGAACGCGTACTGGCCGTCTAAAAGATTTTTTTGATTGCTGATGGCGGTCAGGCTGGTTTTGATGGTAATCGTCGGCCGGGGAGAAGTTCCCACGGCGTCCTTGGCATTGATGAGCAAGTTGATCATGGTTTGGGAAATTTTGGTCTTGTCGGCTTGCAGCAGGATCTGGCTTGGATAAAGCTGGACATCAAAGTGGATGTTTTTCAGGCTCATGGACAGGAAATCCAGGGATTCCCTGATCAGGTCATTGATATTGATGATTTCTTTTCCTACGAGTTTCTTGCGCGAGAAGTTGAGCAGCTGGCCGATCAGGGTCGATGCCCTTTCGCTGGAGTTGATAATGGTAGATATGTATTTTTTTATTTTAGGGTCATCGCCAACTTTTTTTTCAAGCAACGAGGCATAACCCATGATGCCGCTCAGCAGGTTGTTGAAATCATGGACAATGTGGCTGGTCAGCAATCCCAGTGATTCCATTTTCTGGGCTTGCAACAGGGAGGATTCAAGCTTTTTCAGCGCTGACACGTCTTCAATATGGATAACTACTCCATTTTGTTCGGCTGTCACGGGGTACAGTGTCAGGTTGGCGACGATGAAAGCCTCTTCGCCGATAAAGATTTTTTCATCATTGAGATAGATGGTGTTTTTCAGGAGCATGATCTCGTTGATGATATCATTGTACTTGTTGAAAAGGGGCAGCAGGGTATAGATGTTTTTTCCGAAAGCAGTGGCAAAAGGAATGCCCAGGATTTTCTCGGCTGACAAATTCCAGGTGGTGATCAGGTTGGTATTGTTAATGGAAATTACCGCGTAGGGACTGGCATTGATCAGCTTTTGCATGAAGCCCTGCAAAGACCTGAGTTGGGCGGTCAAACCGCGCCATTCGGAAATGTCCCGGAGCAGGATGATGCCGCCGATAATGATTTTACCGCTTTTCAAAGGCTCGACAATCAGGTCCACGTAACTTTCTTCTTCCAGGATGGGATTGACGGTATTGATGCGGTGGACGCTGTTATTCCCTTCAATGACATTGCGTACCAGTTCGTCAAAGCCGCTTTCAATGGCAATTTTGCTTAAAATCAGGGTCAGGTTTTGACCGATGATGCTGTTGACGTTGAATTTGATCACATCGTGGGCCCGCTTATTGAAAAAAGTGATGCGCAATTTGCGATCCACGATGACGATCATTTCCGGGATCGATTGGAATATCTGTTGCGAGAATATGATCTGATTCTTCAAATTGATTTCAGCTTTTTTCCGTTTGCTGATATCGGCGATGACCGCTAGGTAACCGGTGATTTTATTGTTTAAATCCCGGATCATGGAAAGCGACAGTGCTATGTCGATTTTTTCCCCGGTCTTCAGCACCATCGTAGTCTCTTTATCTACGCTGTGATCTTTTTCTTTTAATTCCCTGATGATCTCACGGATGAATCTTTTTTCCAGGAAGGCGAAAATGCGCAGCGAGGCGATTTTTTGATTTTCGATCTGGAATTTTTTCAGGCCGTAGTCATTCATGTAAACAGGGCGCATCCCCTTGTCAAATTTGATTACCATGGCCTGGGCGGTTTGCATCAGTTTTTCCAGGAATTCCCTGGTTTCCATGGTTTCAATTGTTTTTTTGTGCAAATGGGCGAAGATATTTTCCAAATTGGCAAAGATCTCTCCGATTGTTTTGGACAATTGGGGGCGTTCGACTGAGATGCGGCCACTCCCGGTTTGCTTGAAAAGCAGCAGGCTGCGGTTGATTTCCTGCAATGGATTCAACAGCCAGGTTTTAAAAAATACAAGGAGAATTACCATGAAGACCAGCAGGAGCAAGGTGTTCAGCCAATGATGCAAAATGGGATTCAGTGACAGGAATTGCAGGGATCCACTGACTATAAAAAAAACAATCGGAATGATGGATAGTCGCAGGTACAATTTTTTCATTCAACCTGCGCTGCAAAAAAAAACAATGTCATTTGCTTTCTTCCTGGCCCTGATAAATGACTTGGATGCCGGCAATTTTTTTTAATATCGGGAAAATTCCTAAAAGGACCTGGCCGGAATTCTTTGTTTTGCCGTAGATTTTGACCTTGATATCCTTCCAGTTGGCCATGTTTTTGACAAAAGCCGGTTTGGACGAGGCACTGTAGCCGAAGAACCCCTTGACATATATCTCGGCGCTAGTCTGCCCCGGCGGCAGGGGGTCTTTGATTGCCGTCACGTAACCGTCGGTCAGGTTTTCGCCGCTGTCGGCAAAAACAAAAATACAGTTGAAGTTGACATGCTGCAGCGGACGGCTGCCGGTGTTTTTTATTTTGAAGGTGAACGAGGGGACGATGATCGCTTCGTCGGGTTTGCCCTTCTTATCGACCCAGATGGAGTCTTGCCAGACGATCCGGATCGATTTGGCCACCTCCTCTTCGCTCATGGTTTCCTTGATCACGGTTTTATAGAATAGCAGAATTAAAATGAGTCCGGCAACGATGGTAAAAAGGGATGCCCAGAATTTGGTCTGTTTGTAAAATTCTGTTTTTTGCGTAATTTCCTTAAATAGATCATTTTTTTCGTCCATGATTTCTCCTTTTACTTTTTATATCTCATTTGGAAAAATATTTCAAGCCTGGTTTTGTTTCGAAAAAAAAAGGAGGGAGTTCAAAAACTCCCCCCTTTATAGATGAAACTAATTTAAAT
>JBAXOR010000124.1:0-4642 GCA_037133155.1 Chrysiogenales bacterium
GCAAAATGCCTTGAATGTCAGAAACCTCGATATATAAGGAATAACGATGGAAGAAAAAGATAAGGAAAAAGATAAAGAAAAAGAGAAGAAGATGGCCATTGAAGAAGTGACCATTGAAAATGAGATGCAAACATCTTATCTGGATTATTCGATGAGTGTAATTATTGGCAGAGCTATTCCCGATATTCGTGATGGCTTGAAGCCCGTTCACCGGCGCACCCTTTTTTCCATGCACCAAACCGGTTCGCATTATAATCAGTCTTATAAAAAGTCGGCCCGCATTGTCGGCGATGTCATCGGTAAATATCATCCCCATGGCGATGCGGCCGTTTACGATACGCTGGTTCGCCTGGCGCAGGATTTTTCCCTGCGTTATCCCCTGGTGGACGGACAGGGAAATTTCGGTTCGATTGACGGTGATCCGCCTGCCGCCATGCGTTACACCGAAGTCAAACTGCAAAAAATTACCAATGAATTGCTGAATGATCTTGACAAAAACACAGTGGATTTTATTCCCAACTACGATGGTTCATTAACCGAACCGGTTGTTTTCCCTTCTTTATTGCCGACCTTGTTTTTGAACGGTACGTCGGGAATTGCTGTGGGCATGGCTACCGCAATTCCTCCGCACAACCTCGGTGAATTGATTGACTCTTTTATCCTTTACGTGGATAACCCGGAGGTCAGTGTAACGGATTTAATGAAGATAATGCCCGGCCCCGATTTTCCAACCGGAGGCTTTATATTTGGCCAGGATATGATCAAAAATGCCTATGAAACCGGCCGGGGTAGTTTTGTCGTCCGCGCCAAAGCTGTGATTGAAACCGACGCCAGGGGGCGGCAGAAAATTGTCGTTACCGAAATCCCCTATCAAACCAATAAAGCGAAAATATTGGAACACATTGCCGATCTGGTTAAAAACAAAAAAATTGAAGGCATATCGGACCTGCGCGATGAATCTGACCGGGACGGCATGCGCATGGTAATCGAAATAAAAAAAGATGAAATCCCCGAAGTGATTTTGAACGCACTTTTTAAACATACGCAATTGCAGGCAAGTTATTCGATGATTTTTCTGGCGATTATCAATCAACAGCCAAAACAATTTAATTTGATTGATTATTTTAATTATTTTTTAGGCCATCGCAAAGAGATTATCCGTCGCCGTTCCTTGTTTGAACTGGACAAAGCTGAAAAGCGCGCCCATATCATTGAAGGGTTAAAGATTGCTTTGGGAAAACTGGATTTTGTCATCAAAATTATCCGTACTTCTAAAAATCGTCTGGATGCCCGGAATAATTTGACCGAAAAGCTTCCATTGACCCTGGTCCAGGCCGATGCCATTCTAGATATGCAGATGTATCGTTTGACGGGTCTGGAAATTGAAAAATTGGAAAATGAATATATAGAACTGATCAAGTTGATCAATTATCTCAAAGAACTTCTAGCCAGTGAACGCATGGTATTGAATTTAGTAAAAGAAGAGCTGCAAAAAGTAAGGGAGCAGTTTACCGATCCGCGCCGAACCATAATTGTTGAAAAACAATTGTCGGAATTTAAAATCGAAGATATGATCAAGGATGAAGATTTTGTCATTTCTTATACCCGTAGCGGTTATATTAAAAGGACGACCCTTAGTTCCTATCGAAGCATGCATCGGGGAACCATGGGCAAGAAAGGCATCGGACTTAAAGAAGAGGATGTGATTTCGCGGGTGTTCATCGCTTCGGCGCACGCTTACATTTTGGTGTTTACTGAAAAGGGGCGCATGTTCTGGATAAAAGTTTATGACATTCCGGAAGCTGACAGCGCCGGACGTGGGAAACCTATCAACCGCCTGATCGGTATCGGGCCCGAAGAAAAAGTATGTTCGGTTATCAATGTCAAGGAATTTGCTGCAGACAAATATGTGGTTTTATTTTCGAAATACGGATTTGTGAAGAAAACTGCTTTGGATGCTTTTTCGCATCCGCGCATGAATGGCATCATTGCCGCTGAAGTTCCCGAAGGTGACACGCTGCTCGAAGCCCAGATCACCGATGGCAATAACGAGATTATTTTGGGGACTTATCTTGGCAAGGCGCTGAAATTCAATGAAAAGGATGTCAGGGCCATGGGGCGCGGAGCGCGCGGGGTTACGGCCATAAAACTGGCCAAAGATGATTTTGTGGTTGGGGCCGATGTGATTGGCGAAAAAGGCAAACATATCTTGACAGTCACCGAAAACGGCTTTGGCAAAAAATCAGAATTATCTCTCTATCGTCTGCAAAAACGGGGCGGCAAAGGCTTGATCAATATAAAAATTACCGAAAAACTCGGCAAAGTGATCGGTTTAGTTACCTTGCACGAAGATGATTGTGAAATTATCCTTTGTTCTGAAAAAGGCATTTTAAATAAACAGGACGCTTTGCAGATCCGTTCCAAGGGCCGGGCTACCCAGGGAGTCAAATTGATCAATCTGAAACCCGGAGACCGGTTGGTGGCCATCGAAAAAGTAACCAAGGAAGCGGATTAGAACCTTAAATAAATTATCTACACTTTTAAAATTTCAGCAGTATTAAAAGATTCGACTTTTCTTTGTTTTTTGAAATGCGCTGCCATTGAGGCTTGCCGCAGTTGGGTGTGTGGAGAGTTAAAAATGACAGATGCGCGCCAGGCCGCGATCGCCTTGCATGCAACCGCGCGAAGTTCAGGCAATTTACTTTCAGCGTGCTCCGCAGCCCGTTCTGCAGGTCATGCTGCAGGCACGGCCCATACGCCAAATTGACAGAACGCCTCCGGGGTGTGGTTTGAGTTTTGTGTTAGAATAAAGCATGAAAAAAAAACTGAAATGGGCGGCATGGATTTTTTTGTTTCTGGTTTTTTTTGTTGGCGCGCTGATCGTCATTGTCGTCAACCCAGGCTGGGGCATGGCTAGAAAGCAGCCGCGGCTGGCGGTGCGGATTTCCAGGCTCAGGGCCGATGTGGAGATGTTGTCTTCCATGAACCCGCCGCGGGATTATTTGCACCCCGAGTCGCTGGAACGGTCAGCGCTCTATATTGCCGACCAGTTCCGCCAAGCGGGTTGGGAAAGTTTCAGCCAGCATTTTACGGTCCAGGGCCGCTCCTTTCAAAACATAGTTGCCCGCGCCGGCGAACCAAACCGGGAACGGATCGTTATCGGCGCCCATTACGATGTGTGCGGTCCGCAGCCGGGAGCGGACGACAATGCCAGCGGCGTAGCGGGCTTGTTGGAACTGGCGCGGTTGGTCAAAGAGCAAAAGCCGCAGTTGAAGTACAGCCTGGAATTGGTGGCCTATTGCCTGGAGGAGCCGCCGTTCTTTAAAACCGAGAACATGGGAAGTTTCATCCACGTCCGATCATTGCGCCAGGAAAACATCAAGGTCAAACTGATGATCAGCCTGGAAATGATCGGCTTTTTCTCGGAGCAACCCGGATCACAGGCATTGCCCTTTTTATTGCTCAAGCCGTTTTATCCCGGCCGCGGCAATTTCATTGCTGTCGTGGGCAAGCTGTCTGACTGGCGTTTGGTCCGCCGCATAAAAAAATTGCTGAGCGCCGGTTCCCGGATCGATGTCCGCTCGATCAACGCGCCGGCGCAATTGCCCGGCATCGATTTTTCCGATCATTTAAACTACTGGCGCTACGATTTCCCGGCGGTGATGATCACCGATACCGCCTTCTATCGCAATCCCCATTACCATGAAAAAAGCGATACGCTGCAAACGCTCGATTTCGCAAAAATGGCCGAAGTGGTGCAGGGGGTTTATTGGACCCTGGTAAATTTTTAACCAAGCGCACACGCATGAAAAGATCGGGGACTGTGAAAATATGAAAATTAAGGGACACTCGTATCCGGTCTAAGTGCATTCATTGGCCAAGCTGTACAAGGATGCCCGGAAACGGATCATTGCCAAAAAAACTGAAGTCACAAAGTCAACCAAGGAAAGCCAGAAGCCAGATTCCTGAAATTTTCAGCGGATCTCACTGAATGTCATTATCATAGTAATTAGAGCCTTATAATAAATTTTCTACGCTTTTTGTGCAGAATATTTATTATCTACGGCTCTTATCCAGTTCATCTGGGTTATGACAAAGACTTTTCTCTAACTCTTTTTAAATTCTCCCCTGTCACGAAGTGATAGGGAGAGACCCTTATAATTGGTATATGAATGATAATAAAGTATTGCTTGAATTTCTTAACATGCCTCTGGGCAGCACCGGGGAGATTTTCGCCAAATTCGGTGAGCTGCAGGGAACTGAGCACCGCGGGGAAGGGAAAAAACAATTCCTCTACCGCCGGGGTTTGAGGAAGGACCGTGTGCTGCTGGTCGCCCACGCCGATACGGTATGGGATTGTGGCCGACAGGAGATCGCCCGCGAAAACGGCATCATCAGGAACAGGAAAGGCGGACTGGGCGCCGACGATCGGGCCGGCTGCGCCATCGTCTGGCTGCTGCGCGACCTGGGCCATTCGCTGCTCATTGTTGATGGAGAGGAGCGTGGCAGGCAGGGTAGCAACTGGCTGATGGAAGCCAACCCCGATATTCGGAACGAAATAAACAACGAACACAATTTCGTCATCGAATTCGACCGCCGCAACGGCAGGGATTACAAGTGCTACAATGTCGGCACTCTTGAG